>CAZRKV010000291.1:0-3456 GCA_964600305.1 uncultured Nocardioides sp.
CGCCACCGAGTTGATGCAGTAGCGGTCGCCGGTCGGCGTACCGTAGCCGTCCGGGAAGACGTGGCCCAGGTGCGAGCCGCACCGGGCGCAGCGGACCTCGGTGCGCTTCATGCCCAGCGAGTTGTCCTCGACGTACTCGATGGTGTCGCTGGCGGGCTGGTAGAAGCTCGGCCACCCGCAGCCGGCGTCGAACTTGGTCTCGCTGCGGAACAGCTCGACCCCGCACGCCTTGCAGGTGTAGACGCCCTCGGTCTCGGTGTCGTTGTACTCCCCGGTGAAGGGCCGCTCGGTGCCGGCCTGGCGCAGCACGGCGTACTCCTCGGGTGCGAGCTCCTCGCGCCACTGCTCGTCGGTCTTGTGCACCTCGTATGCCATGCCCCCACGGTACCGACGCCGGGAAGGGTGAGCCGACGACTGCTCTGCGGAGCCCACCCGCCGACGCCCCGATTCGTCTAGCGTGGCCGCCATGGCGAAGGCGGCGGCGGTCGAGGTGGACGCGGACGGCACCCCGGTGCGCGTCAGCAGCCCGGACCGCGTGATCTACCCGGCCACCGACACCTCCCCGGAGGCCACCAAGCTGCAGGTCGTGGAGTACTACGCCGCGGTGGGCGAGGGGATCATGCGGGCGCTCCGGGACCGGCCGACCACCCTGGAGCGGTGGCCGCGCGGCGTGCACCCGGGGATGCGCCTGGCCACCGGGCCGCAGGACCGCGACGCCGACGGCTTCTACCACAAGCGCGTCCCCAAGGGGGCGCCGTCGTACGTCGAGACCGCGCGCATCACCTTCCCCTCCGGGCGCACGGCCGACGAGATCTGTCCGACCACGCTGGCGGTGCCGGTGTGGGCGGCGCAGATGGGGACGATCACCTTCCACCCGTGGCCGGTACGACGCACCGACGACCCGGCCAGCCTGGACCGCCCCGACGAGCTGCGCATCGACCTCGACCCGCAACCCGGGACGACCTTCTCCGACGCGGTCCGGGTCGCCGGCGTGGCGCGCGAGCTGTTCGCCGAGCTCGGCATCACGGCGTACGCCAAGACCTCGGGCAACCGGGGGGTCCACGTCTACGCGCGCATCGAGCCCCGGTGGGAGTTCCTCGACGTGCGGCACGCGGCGATCGGGTTCGGGCGCGAGCTCGCCCGGCGCGACGACCAGGTGACGGTGAACTGGTGGAAGGAGGAGCGCGGGAGCCGGATCTTCGTGGACTACAACCAGAACACCCGGGACCGGACCATCGCCTCGCCGTACTCGCTGCGTCCGCTGCCCGGAGCCCCGGTCTCGACCCCGGTCTCGTGGGAGGAGCTGGCCGGGCTGCCGGATCCGCGCGGGTTCACCCTCTTCAGCGTGCCCGACCGGCTCGCCGACGGGGACCCGTGGGCGGGGATCGACGACGCGGCGTACTCCATCGAGCCGTTGCTGCGGCTCTACGAGGAGTCCGGCGAGGGGGAGATGCCCTTCCCGCCGGACCACCCGAAGATGCCCGGGGAGCCGCCCCGGGTGCAGCCCAGCAAGAAGGTCGCCGAGCACTGGGATGACCAGGGGAACCGGGTCGAGTGAGCCCGGTGCGTCGCGGGGACCTCACATCCCGCTGGCGCCCTCGGGTCCCTCGCCGGCCTCGTCGAAGGTCTCGTGCTCGAGCAGGTGGAGCACCGGTACGCCGAGGCGCCGCCTGGCCCGCGAGGTCCAGTCGACGTGGAAGAACTCCGCCACCACGTGGGGGCGGGTGAGGATGATCGCCTCCCGGCCCTGCACCCGGTCGATCTCCTCGATGAGGGCGTCCACGGGGTGCTCGGTGGCCAGGGTCCCGTCGGCGGTGGCGCCCGCCTTGCGCAGGTTGGAGACCGCCTCCTCCAGCTCCGCGCGGGAACGGTCGAGGCACTCCTGACGGACCTGCTCGATGTCGATCCGGTCCATGACCAGGGCCGGTGAGGCCATCGCCTCGCCGCCGGCGAGCGACCCCATCGCCGCCTCGATCCGGCCCGCGGCGTCCTCGACGGGGTGCAGGACGTGGTAGACGACCGTCTCGCCGATGTCCTCGTGCAGGGAGCGGACCTGGCCGGCGTCGAGCGGGGTGAGGGCCTGCTCGACGAGGACGACCACGTCGTAGGTCGTGCCTGCGCCCGGGGTGCTGGGTGCTGCCTCACTCATGGTGCCCGCCTCCTGACCGGCGGCCGAGCCCGGTGTGGGCCCGACCTGGGAGCCCGACTAGCTGATGCTCAATATCGTACCCAAGTCGTAGCCCACCGGCTCCTCCAACTGGCCGTAGCCGCAGGATTCCGGATCCCGGTCCGGGCGCCACCGCTTGAACTGGGCGGTGTGCCGGAACCGGCGGCCCTCCATGTGGTCGTAGCCCACCTCCAGGACCAGCTCGGGACGCAGCGGGGTGAACGACAGGTCCTTGCCGGCGCTCCAGCGCGACTGCGTCCCCGGCACCCGGTCGGGGTTGGCGATCGCCCCGCCCGCCTCGGCCCAGTGGCCCCACGGGTGGTCCTCGATCGCGCACTCCAGGGGCCGCAGCTCGGCCAGCAGCTCGGCGCGCCGCTTCTCGGTGAAGCTGGCCGCGACACCGACGTGCTGCAGGCGCCCGTCCTCGTCGTACAGGCCGAGGAGGAGGGACCCGAGCAGGGGCCGCTCGGGCGTGGAGGTCTTGTGCAGCCGGTAGCCCGCCACGACGACGTCGGCGGTGCGGGTGTGCTTGATCTTGAGCATGGTGCGGCCGTTCGGGACGTAGCGGCCGTCGAGCGGCTTGGCGATGACCCCGTCCAGCCCGGCGCCCTCGAACCGCTCGAACCAGTCGCGGGCCAGGTCGGCGTCGGGGGTGGTGCGGGTGAGGTACGTCGGCCCCGCCGCTCCCCGGAGCGCGCCCTCGAGGGCGGCCCGACGCTCGGCGAGTGGCTGGTCCATGAGGGAGTCCTCGCCCAGGGCGAGCAGGTCGAAGGCTGCGAACCCGGCAGGCGTCTCCTCGGCCAGCTTCGCGACCCGCGAGGCCGCGGGGTGGATCCGCTCCTGCAGGACCTCGAACTCCAGCCGCGGCGTGCCGCCGGAGGGGGCGAGGGCGACGAAGAGCTCCCCGTCGACGACGCACCGCGAGGGCAGCTGGTCGCGCACCGCCTCGACCACCTCGGGGAAGTAGCGGGTGAGCGGCTTGGTGTTGCGCGACGTGAGCTCGACCTCGTCGCCGTCCTTGAACACCAGGCAGCGGAAGCCGTCCCACTTGGGCTCGAAGAGGTAGCCGGACGGGTGCTTCGCGGGGTCCGGGACGTCCGCCACCGCCTTGGCGAGCATCGGCTTCACGGGCGGCATCACCGGGAGGTCCACGCGCCTCAGGGTAGTGCCAGGACCGCTGGCGGCGCCCCTAGACTGTGGGGACGATCCCCGGTTGGTCTGTCGGCAGGGCCCGCCTGACTTTGAATCAGGACTAGCGACGTAGGTTCGACTCCTACCCGGGGAGCCGG
>CAZRKV010000292.1:0-3451 GCA_964600305.1 uncultured Nocardioides sp.
GTCAGTCGCGCACCGGGTCACCGGTGGGGTCCGGCGCCGCCTCGTCGTCGAGGAACCGGCCCCCGATCGGCTGGCTGTTCCAGTCGACGAGCTCCCAGCCGAGGCGAGGGTGCCCCTCGACGGTGATGCAGGCGGTGTTGTGGAGGTACTCGGTGGCCTCGGGGTGCCCCGCGCTCTCCGGGATCCGGTTCGAGACCCAGGTGCGGATCGCGGCTCCGTGGCTGACCACGATCGCCGACCCGCGCAGCTGCTGGTCCGCGATCCGGCTGATGGCGTCGTCGTACCGGGCGAGGAACTCGCGTCCGGTCTCGGCGCCGGGCATCTGCAGGTCGAGGTTGCCGTGGATCCACTCGGCGATGGTGCCGAGGTAGCCGTCGACGGCCTCGCGGTCGGTGCGCATCTCGAACCGGCCGGCGCGGATCTCCTCCAGCCCGTGCTGGCGTACGGCGCCCCGGCGGCGTGCCCCGGCGATCGGGGCCGCGGTCTCGTGGGTGCGCACCAGGCGCGAGACGTAGACCGCCTCGTAGCTCTCCTCGAGCAGTGCCTGGGCGGCGGTGGCGGCCTGGCTGTGGCCGAGCGTGGTCAGCCCGGGCCCGGGCGGGCCGGTGTCCAGGGCGCCCTTGACGTTGCTCGGGGTCTGGCCGTGGCGCAGGAGCAGCAGGCGGAACGGGCGAGGCATCACACCCGCCTCGTCACGAGGACCCACAGCAGCGCGACGCCGAAGCCCGCGAGGAGCGGCCCGAGGACCGGCGCGAAGGAGCTCCCGGACGGCTCGCCGAACCAGCCGAGCCCGTCGCCGGTCCACAGGCCGCCGGCCAGCACCATGAGCGCCCCGAGGGCGATCCCGACGTACGTCATCCGCGCTCCTTCATCCGGGAGCAACGGTATCGGGGGGCCTCAAGCAGATCGGCGCAGGTGGGTGTGGGCGACGTAGACGTCGCAGGGTGCCTTCTGGGTGACGTCCTCGGCGATGCTGCCCAGCAGCCGCCCGAGCCCCTGGACCCGCTTGTTGCCGACCACGATCAGGTCGGCGTCGCGACGGATCGCGTAGGTCACCAGCGCGTCCGCGGCCTTGCCCTCCTGGGTGTGCGGCTCGGCCCGCAGGCCCGGGTACTCGGCGCGCAGCTCGCGGACGGCGTCCTCGGCGATCCTCAGGGCGGAGGACTCGTTGGAGAAGAAGAACTCCTCGCTGCCCACCCTGCGGCGCTCCACCTCGAGCTTGCCGTAGGCACAGACCACGTGCAGCGTCGCGTCCAGGGCCGCGGCGAACCGCGCCGCCCTCCTGGCCGCCCTGGCCGCGGTCTCGCTGCCGTCGACTCCGACGATGAAGGTCTCGGCCACGCTGCCTCCTGCTCGGTTGCTCGCCGCTCTTGCCGTCACCCTAGTGCTCCGGGCTGGGTACGTTGTGGCCATGGCACCACTCGTCCAGCGACACCTGTTCGGCCCCGGCCCGACCAACCCCTACCCGGAGGCGACCCAGGCCCTGGCGGCGCCGCTGCTGGGGCACCTCGACCCGGTCTTCCTGCAGGTGATGGACGAGACGTGCGCGCGGTTGCGCCTGGTGTGGGGCACCGACAACGTGCGCACGCTGCCGTTGTCGGCCACGGGGTCGGCCGGGATGGAGGCGGCCTTCGTCAACACCGTCCACCCGGGGGACGTCGTGGTGGTCGCGGTCAACGGCCTCTTCGGCCGGCGGATGTGCGACGTCGCGGCGCGGTGCGGGGCCGAGGTGGTGCCGGTCGAGCACCCCTGGGGGACCCCCGTCGACCCCGAGCGCGTGGTGTCCGCCCATCCCGACCCCGCGATCGTCGCCGCGGTGCACGCCGAGACCTCCACCGGCGTCCGCTCCGACATCGCCGCGCTGGGGGAGGCGGTGCGTGCGAGCAGCGACGCACTGCTGCTGGTCGACGCGGTCACGTCCCTGGGCGGGATCGAGCTCGCGGCCGACGCCTGGGGCGTCGACGTCGGGTATGCCGGCACCCAGAAGTGCCTGGGCGTCGCGCCCGGGCTGGCGCCGTTCACGATCAACGACCGTGCGTTCGCGCGTCGGGTGGAGACGCCGCAGTCGTGGTACCTCGACCTCGGCCTGCTCGGCGGGTACGTCGGCGAGGCGGCCACGTCCGGTGGCGGCCGGACCTACCACCACACCGCGCCCACCGCGATGGTCACCTCGCTGCACGCGGGCCTGGGCCGGATCCTCGAGGAGGGCCTGCCGCAGGTGTGGGCCCGCCACGCCGAGGCCGGGCAGGCGTTGCAGCACGGCCTGCAGGCGATGGGCCTGGCCCTGTTCGCCGAGGAGGGGGCTCGCCTCCCGGAGCTGACGACGGTGCGGGTGCCCGATGGCGTCGACTCGGCCGCGGTACGACGCACGCTGCTCGAGCGCTACGACATCGAGATCGGCGCCGGGGCGGGGGAGTACGCCGACTCGGTCTGGCGGATCGGGCTGATGGGCCCGAACGCGAGCCCCGACTCGGTCGCGCTCGTCCTGGCGTCCCTCGCCGAGGTGCTCCACCGCGATACTCCGTGACGTTCGGGCTGCCGGTCGGCCTCCGGAGGGTCTCGAACGTCACGGAGTACCGGCGTCAGGTGGCGTGAGGGGCGGGCTCAGCCGACGTACGGCGGGGTCTTCTTCAGTTCCATCCGGGCGATGGTGCGGCGGTGGACGGCGTCGGGTCCGTCGACGATGCGCAGGGCGCGGGCCCAGGCGTAGAACCAGGCGAGCTGGGTGTCCTGGGAGATGCCGGCGGCGCCGTGGATCTCGATGGCGCGGTCGATGACGGCGCAGGCCATGTTGGGGGCGGCGACCTTGATGGCGGCGATCTCGGTGCGGGCGCCCTGGGCGCCGTGCTTGTCGATCTTGTCGGCGGCGTCGAGGACGAGCAGGCGGGCCTGGTCGATGTCGATGCGGGACTGGGCGATGGCGTCCTGCACGTTGGCCTGGTCGGAGAGGTGCTTGCCGAAGGCGACGCGGGACTTGGCGCGGTCGACCATGAGGGCGAGGGCGCGTTCGGCCATGCCGATGGCGCGCATGGCGTGGTGGATGCGGCCGGGCCCGAGGCGGGCCTGGGCGATGCGGAACCCGTCGCCCTCGGCGGCGAGGAGGTTGGCGGCGGGGACGCGGACGTCGCGGAAGACGACCTCGCAGTGGCCGTGCTGGTCGGTGTAGCCGAACAGCGTCATGTCCCGTTCGATGGTGATGCCGGGGGTGTCGCGGGGGACGAGGACCATCGACTGCTGGCGGTGGGTCTCGGCGTCGGGGTCGGTCTTGCCCATGACGATGAAGAAGCGGCAGCGTTCGTCGGCGGCGCCGGAGATGAACCACTTGCGGCCGTTGATCACGTATTCACGGGGGGCTCCGCCCCCCGTGTGCCCCCCGACGGGTTCGATGCGGGTCTCGATGTTGGTGGCGTCGGAGCTGGCGACGTCGGGCTCGGTCATGGCGAAGGCCGAG
>CAZRKV010000293.1:0-3437 GCA_964600305.1 uncultured Nocardioides sp.
GTCGACCGGATGGCCGGAGTGCCGATCAACCAGCTGGTGATGCAGAAGATGATGATCAACCAGGCCTTCGACAACATGGGCCTGCAGAGCACGCAGAACATGGCCGTCCTCTTCGACGGCATCACCCGGCACTCGCCCGAGGGCCGTTGGTTCGTCGACTTCGCGCAAGAGCACGGCTTCGGCGCGGCCGTCCAGTGGCGCGACACCGGTCGATTCATCCCCGACGGGGGCGGCCCGGTCCCCACCGCGGATGCCATCGCAGAGATGAAGCAGGAGCTGGACGCCAAGGCGTCCGCCGACGAGGAGGCGACGAAGTGACACCCCTGACCGAGTCCCGGTGGCCGGCCGACCGCAGCCGGCCCGTCCTGGAGATGACCGTCGGTGGGCTGCTGCAGGAGGCGGCCGCCGACCAGCCCGACAAGGTCGCCCTCGTCTCGGTCGCGCCCGACCGTGAGGCCCGGACGTGGACCTACGGCGAGCTGCTGGCCGATGCCGAGCACGCGGCGGCGTGGCTGCTCGACCAGTACGAACCGGGCGAGCACGTCGCGGTCTGGGCGCCGAACGTCCCCGAGTGGGTGGTGCTGCAGTACGGCGCCGCCCTGGCCGGGCTCGTCCTGGTCACCATCAATCCGGCGCTCCGCGAGGCGGAGCTGCAGTACGCCCTGGAGACCTCCCAGGCGGCGGGGCTGTTCCACGTCGAGGGCTTCCGTGGGACCGACATGGCAGCCATCGCGCAGGCCGTGCTGCCCGACGTACCCGCGGTGAGGGAGGCGACCGCCTTCGAGGGATGGCTGGAGGAGGTGCGCGCGACGCAGCGGCGTACCTCGCTGCCCGCGGTCGACCCGCACTCGCCGACCCAGATCCAGTTCACCTCCGGCACCACGGGCCGCCCGAAGGGGGCGGTGCTCAAGCACATGGCGATGGTGACCAACGCCGTTGACGTGCGCGAGCGGTGCGAGGCGCCGCGCGGCGCGACGTACGGCACCGCGCTGCCGCTGTTCCACACCGCCGGCTGTGGCCTGGCCGGGATGGGGTCGGTCCACCAGCGCGCCACCCTCGTCCTGGCCGAGGTGTTCGACCCGACCACGGTGCTCACCGCGATGCAGGACCACGAGGTCGAGGTCTTCGGCGGAGTGCCCGCGATGCTGCACGCGATGCTGGCCCACCCCGACCTGGCCGGCTTCGACCTCAGCGCGCTGAAGGTCATGATGTCCGGTGGCGACCTGGTCCCGCCCGCCCTGGTCGACGGGTGGCAGCAGGTGGCGGACGTGCGGTTCAGCTCCGTCTACGGCCAGACCGAGCTCAGCCCGATCGCCTGCCAGACCCGACCCTCCGACGCGCGTGAGGACAACCTCTACACCGCCGGGCAGCCCCTGCCGAACGTGGAGGTGGCGATCCTCGGCCCGCAGACCGGTGCCGTGCAGGAGCCCGGTGTCGACGGCGAGATCTGTGTCCGTGGCTACCTGCAGATGATCGGCTACCTCGGGATGCCCGAGGCGACGGCGGAGACCATCGATGCCGACGGTTGGCTGCACACCGGCGACCTGGGCGTCATGGACGACCGTGGCTACGTCACCGTCACCGGGCGCCTGAAGGACATGATCATCCGGGGAGGGGAGAACATCTACCCTGCCGAGATCGAGGACGCCCTGCGCGCCCATCCGGCCGTGAGCGGCGCGATCGTGCTGGGCCTCAGCGACCAGGCCTGGGGGGAGAGCGTCGCCGCCGTCGTACAGGTCGACCCCGCGGCGTCAGCCCCGACCGCGCAGGACCTGCACGACCACGTCCGCGAGCTGCTGGCTCCCCACAAGACGCCGAAGTTCTGGTACACCACGGACGAGTTCCCCACGAACGCGATGGGGAAGCTGCAGAAGTTCCGGCTGCGCGACAGGATCCTCGCCGGCGAGCTTCCTGAGCTGTGAGAGTGGGGCTTCTCGGGCCGGTGGCACCACGAGAGGGGCGATGAGGTGAATCTGCAAGGCGCAGGCGTCGTGGTCACCGGTGCCGGCTCGGGCATCGGCCGCGCGCTCGCGGTGACAGCGGCCGAGCGTGGGGCCAGGGTCGTGGTGAGCGACCTCGATGCCACCGCTGCTGGTCAGGTCGCCGAGCAGGTCGGCGGCCTCGCCGTACCCGGCGACCTGGGTACACCCGACTTCCCGGCGCGCCTGGTCGAGGCCGGGCGGGCCGAGCTCGGCGCCATCGACCTCGTCCTCTCCAACGCCGGCGTCGACGTCGGGAAGGGGCCGGACCCCGGGGACGACGCCTGGGCCACCGCCCTGGACGTGAACCTCCTCGCCCACGTGCGCCTGGCCAGGGCGCTGCTGCCGGGTTGGGTCGAAGCCGGACGTGGACACCTGGTCGTGACCGCGAGTGCCGCAGGCCTGCTCACCATGGTCGGCAACGCGCCGTACTCGGTGTCCAAGCACGCCGCCGTGGCCCTCGCGGAGTGGCTCGCCATCGAGCACGGCGACCAGGGGGTGACCGTCCAGGCGCTGTGTCCGCAAGGCGTCAACACCCGCATGCTGCAGGAGGCCGGGTCCGCTCGGGGCCTGCTGAGTCAGGACGGCGCCCTCGAACCCGACGACGTCGCCCGCCTCACCCTCGACTCCCTCGACTCCGGGGAGTTCCTGATCCTCCCGCACCCCGCCGTGGGCGACTACTACCGAGCCCGCGCCGAGGACACCGACCGGTGGCTGGCCGGCATGCGGCGCCTGCGACGCCGCACCCTGGGTCCGGAGGCGACGTGACCGGGGCCCGGGAGCAACAGCGGGAACGGACCCGCGCGGTCCTCCTCGACGCCACCATGACCTGCCTGGTCACCCACGGGTACGCCGGGACCACGACCCAGCGGATCCAGGAGGAAGCCGGCATCTCCCGCGGGGCGCTGCTGCACCACTTCTCCTCGAAGTCGGAGCTGCTCGTCGCCTCGATCCACCACATCGCCGACCTCCGACTCGCCCACCTGCGCGAGCTCGTGGCCGACTTCGGGGACGACCCGGACGCGCTGGCGGAGATGGTGCGCGCCATCCGTGAAGTGATGGCGGGCCCCGCCTTCCAGGCCGCGATCGAGCTCTGGACCGCCTCGCGCACCGACCCCCAGCTCCGGGAGGCCCTGCTCCCTGCCGAGCGTCGTCTCGGCGCCGCCCTTCACGACCTGTTCAACCAGCATGCCGGGATCGCCGACCCCGACGCGGCCCGCACGGCGTTCGAGTCCCTGATGGCGCTCGTCCGGGGGCTCGAGCTGACCCGCATCCTGCGTACCGACTCCGAGACCGAGACGCGGGTCCTCGACGACTGGCTGGAGCGGGTCTCCCAGCTGCGCGGGGACTGACGGCCAGCTGGGTTGAGCTCTCCCCTGCCCGTGCCCCTGGGGCGGCGAACCGTCAGGCGTGGTGCGGCGAACCGTCAGGCGTGGCGCGCCGAACCGTCAGGCGTGG
>CAZRKV010000294.1:0-3413 GCA_964600305.1 uncultured Nocardioides sp.
AGTTCTCCTGCGGCACCCTCACCTTGCGGCGGAAGATGCAGACCACCGTCCCGTCCTGGTTGTAGCCGATGGTCTCGACGTGCACGACGCCCCGGTCGTCCTTGGACTTGCTCTCCCACTTGTCCAGGACCCGGGTCTCGCCGTACAGCGTGTCCCCGTGGAACGTGGGGGCCACGTGGCGCAGCGACTCGATCTCGAGGTTCGCGATCGCCTTGCCGGAGATGTCGGGCACGCTCATGCCCAGCAGCAGCGAGTAGACGTAGTTGCCGACGACGACGTTCTTGCCGAACTGGGTCGTCTCACCGGCGTAGTTGACGTCCAGGTGCAGCGGGTGGTGGTTCATGGTCAGCAGGCAGAACATGTGGTCGTCGAACTCGGTGACCGTCTTGCCCGGCCAGTGCTTGTAGCTGGCCCCGACCTCGAACTCCTCATAGCTGCGACCGAACTGCACGACGTACTCCTTGGCTCGACTTCTCGACGCCGCCACGCGGCGGCCTGCCCCATCGTGCCCAATCGACGCCCCCGCCGCAGCCCCGGGCCGCGTGCGGTGCGTCACGCGCCCCGGTGCCCCGCCGGGAGGCGCCAGGTGACCGGGACCCCGTGCGGGGCCAGGCCACCGAGGACCTCGGTCTCCCCCGGGCCGGGCCAGGACCGCAGGCAGACGAGGAACTCGTGCTCGGAGCCGGGAGTGCGGCGTACCGGCTCGGCGTACAGGTGGGCCAGCGGCGCCTGCTCGTCGGCCCGGCTGCCCAGGTCCTCCAGCCGGGCGGTCACCCGCTGCTGCTGCGCGGCGGGGAGGTACTGCCACATCACGCTGTGCCAGAGCACCGTCAGGGCGCCGGGGGCCGGGTCGACCCCCTCCACGAAGGAGGCGGCGTCGAGCCGGTGGACCGGTGCCGGGACCCGCCGGGCGACCTCGAGCGCCCCCAGCAGGCGCTGTCGGCGCCGCTCCTGGTCCGGCCACACGTACGCCGCCAGGGTCAGCCGGTCCCCGGCCGATCCGGGGTCGAGCGGGGCCACGTCGCAGCCGGCCCGCTCGACGACCCGCACCGACCGGTCCAGCGGCAGCGCGTCGCCGTGCCAGGCGTCCTCGACGACCACCGGGCTGTCCGGGTCCCCCCACGACCGACCCCGGGCGTCGGTGTAGCGGTGGTGGTCGGCGCGGAGGTTCAACCCTGCGCTGGCGCCGACCTCGAGCAGCCGCACCGGCAGCCCGAACCGCTGGTCGAGCAGCAGCAACCCGCCCACCAGCGCCGCTCCGCGCCCGACCTCGTTGGTCTGGGGCGGCTGCTCGAGCAGGTGCCGGAGCCGGTCGGCGTGCTCCTCGGCGGTCGCGACGTACGCCGGCCACGCGGCTTCCGGGTCCCACGTGCCGCCGGCGCTGGGGTAGTGCTCCGCGAGGCGCGGGGCCTCCCCCGCGAGCACGAGCCGGTGCAGGCTGCCGGCCAGGCGCAGCGCCAGCGCCGAGGGGCCCGGGTCGTGCTCGTGCCCCCGGAGCAGGCGGGCGGTGGGTCCACCGGCCTCGATGTCCTCGGCCAGGCGCGCGAGCAGGGCGGCGTACATCGGGGAGCCGAGCCGCGCGCAGGCCTCCGCCTGCGTCCGGAAGGCCTCAGGCGCCTCCACCGCCGGTCTTCCGACGGTGCATCGGCGGTGGGGCCGCCCCGGACACCTCCGGGCCGTGCACCTTCTCCCGGGGTGGGGTGTCGCCGTGGACCCCGTGCTCCTCGGAGTTCTTCTTCGCCAGCGCCTCCCGCATCCTCGCCTTGAGGTCCTCGTTCGCGCCGCGCTTGCTGTCACCTGCCATCGCTGCCTCCTCGGGACTTCCTCCCACGATGGCAGGGGCTGCCGCACCGGGTCGAGCGAATTTCAGCGGCGCAGCCGGCCGAGGCGTCGCCGGGCGACGGTGGCCAGGTCCCGGAGGGCCTGGCGGCCCGAGGGGGTCGTGCGCCCCGTCGGGGCCCGCCCGGGCTCCCGGAGCACCAGCGGACCCAGCAGCCGGAGCGAGAGCTCGAGGAGCTGGGCCTCGGTGAGGTCCGTGGGCAGCGTGCCGTCGGCTCGGAACTGCGGCTGCAGGTCGGCGAGGTCACCCACCACCTCGTGGTCGGAGTCGCGCAGCCGCGTCATCATCTGCTCGGCGGCCTCCACCACCGCGGGGCGGTGGTGCGCGGGCACCGTGAGCCGCCCGGCCGTCGCGTGGCCGACCAGCTCGGTCTCGGCGAACCGCTTCTTGACCCGGCGGGAGTACGCCGGCCACGGGAGGTCGTCGGGCAGGGTCGCCGAGAGCCGGCGGAGGAGCTCGGTCTCCGCGGTCCCGAGCGAGGTGTTGAGGCCTCGGCCGGGGTCCCGGTAGGCGAGGTCGGGGAGCTCCGCGGCCTCGCGGAAGCGTCGCCAGAGCTCCCCCGGGGCGGCCTCAGCCCCGGGCACGGTGACGAAGCGGACGTTGCCGGGCCCCACCGCGGCGCCCCACCGACGTCCGAGGTCGACGAGGTCCTGGGAGCGCCAGAACTGCCCCGACCCGGGGGGCGAGGACCCCGGAGGCGCGAACACGGTGTCCAGGAACTCGTCGTAGGTCTGCAGGTGGCGGTTCTTCACCCGTTCCTGCCACGTCGCCGGGACCTGCCGGCCCAGGTCGCGGCAGGTCACCAGCACCCGCACCGGCCGGCCCGGGAAGGAGTCCACGGCCCGACCGATCGCCGCCGGGTCGGCCGACCCCAGGATCTCGTGGGAGACCAGCGCGGGTCCGTCGACGGCCATGACCTGCGACACCAGGTCGGACCACGCCCCGTCCGACCCCGGGTAGCGGTGTCCCCGGAAGCCGCGGTCGCGGACGTCGAGCGCCGCCAGGAAGTGGGCCTGCTGGCGGCCCGGGTAGAGGTAGCCGTGCCGGGCCAGCAGCTCCCGGTTGCCCGCGAGCAGCCGCTGCAGGTAGGTGGTCCCGCTCTTCGGCGTACCCACGTGCAGGTGGACGGTCCGGCTCGACGCGGACATCAGCGCAGCTGGTAGTCCTCGAGCAGCCGGCGCCCGATGATCATCTTCTGGATGTCGGAGGTGCCCTCGCCGATCAGCATGAACGCGGCCTCGCGGTAGATCCGCTCGATCTCGTACTCCTTGGAGTAGCCGTAGCCACCGTGGATCCGGAAGGAGTCCTCGACCACCTCGTTGCAGTACTCCGAGGCGAGCATCTTGGCCATCCCGGCCTCCACGTCGCTGCGCGCGCCGGCGTCCTTCAGCCGGGCCGCCCGCACCATCATCGAGTGTGCGGCCTCCACCTTGGTGGCCATCTCCGCGAGCCGGAAGGTGATCGCCTGGTGCTTGGCGATCGGCTTGCCGAAGGTCTCGCGCTGCTGGGCGTAGGCGATGCCGAGCTCGAAGGCCCGGTTGGCGATCCCGCAGGCCCGGGCGGCGACGTTGAC
>CAZRKV010000295.1:0-3373 GCA_964600305.1 uncultured Nocardioides sp.
CCAGGTCGACGAGCACGTCGTCGGGGTTGCGTCCCTGCTGGATGACGCCGGCGACGATGTCGCCCTCCTTGCCGGAGAACTCGCCGAACCTCAGCTCGTCCTCGGCGTCGCGGAAGCGCTGCAGCATGATCTGCTTCGCGGTGGTGGCCGCGACCCGCCCGAACCCCTCCGGGGTGTCGTCGTACTCGGCGACGACGTTGCCCTCCTCGTCGAGCTCGGGGGCGTAGACGGTGACCCGGCCGCTCTTGCGGTCCAGCTCGACGCGGGCACGCGGCTGGGCGCCGGGGGTCTTGTGGTACGCCGTCAGCAACGCCTGCTCGATGGTCTCGACGAGGACGTCGAAGGAGATCTCCTTCTCCCGCTCCAGCATGCGCAGGATGCTCATGTCGATGTCCATCAGTCGTCGCCCTCCTCGGCGGTCGGTCGGCCCCCGGAGCGCTTCGGGTTCAGCTCCACCTGCACCAGGGCCTTCGTCACGTCGTCGTACCGGACCCGGCGGCGGGCGCCGCTCACGTCCACGGTCGCCGCGTCCTCGTCGCTGTCCACGACCCGGCCGGTGAGGGACTCGCCGTCACCGAGGGTCACCCGGACCAGCCGGTCCCGGTTGCGCCGCCAGTGCCGGGGCAGGGTGAGGGGGCGGTCGACGCCGCGGGAGGTCACCTCGAGGGTGTAGGGCTGTTCCCCCATCGCGTCGGACGCGTCCAGCACCGCGTTCACCTCCCGGGTCGCCTCGGCGACCTCGTCGAGGGTGACCCCACCGTCCTTGTCGACGGCGACCCGCAGAATCCGCCGCTTGCCGGCCGGCGTGAGCTCGACCGCCTCGACGTCCAGCCCCAGGCCGGCCAGGGGATCGATGAGCTCCGCCTCGATGCGGTCCCGGACGGCGTCGGTGTTGGCGCTGCTCACGGGTCTCGACCTCCTTGTGCTGTTGTCGGGCGATCCCACCCTAGCCCTTTCGGTAAGGTGCCGGCCGTGTTGTCCTCCCCCACGCCGCGCGCGACCCGGCGACGCGCCCTGGGGTCGGTGATCGGGGTCGGACTCGCCGGGGTCGGACTCGCCGGATGTGCCCCGTCGACCCGCCGGTCCGCTTCCCCGGGCGGCGAGGAGCCTACCGATGCGTCGCTGCTCGAGGAGGCGGTCGCGCTCACCCTGGCGAGCCGGGCCCTGGTCACCGCCACCGGGGAGCAGCACCCGGGACTCGCCGGCGCCCTCGACCCCCTGTCGGCGATGCACGCCGCACACCTGGCGGTACTCGCCCGGTCCCTGGCCGACGACCCGGGCCCGGACCCTGGCTCGGCCCCACCGGTCCCCGCCCGCGCCCCGGCGGCGATCCGCCGGGTGCACCGCGGGGAGGAGGAGGGCCGCGCACGGCTGGCGACGCTGGCCGCCCGCGCGCACAGCGGCGAGTTCGCCCGGCTGCTGGCCAGCATGGCCGCGGCCACCGGACAACAGCTGGCGACCCTGCCCCGGCCGCGCGACGTGGACGCGCCCGCATGAGCGTCGACGAGGCCCTGCAGTCCACCCTCGCCGCTGAGCACGCGGCGGTGTGGACCTATGCGCTGCTGGGGGCGCGGACCTCGCGCACCACCCAGCGCGGCCTGTACGACGCGCTCGTGGAGGCCCACGAGGTGCACCGGTCCCGTCGCGCCCACCTGCAGCGCCGGATCCGTGACCGGGGGCAGGAGCCCGGGGCCGCCGAGCCCGGCTACCGGGTGCCCCGGGGCGTCTCCCGACCCGCCCGGGCCCGGGCGACGGCCCGGGACGTGGAGGAGCGGTGCGCCACGGCGTACGCCTGGCAGGTGGCGAACGCGACCGGCGAGGACCGGACCTGGGCGGTGACCGCCCTCGGGGACGCAGCTGCCCGCCAGCTCGTGTTCCGGGGAATCCCCGAGAACTTCCCCGGACTCGACGAGCTGGCGGGCCGCTGACCGCGCGGGCGGAGCCGTGTCAGCTCGGCTCCGCCAGCGGGACACCGGGTGAGGCGTCGTGCATGATCCTGCAACATCCAGCCCGCCGAACCCAGTACCTCGCGACTGCGGATTCATGCATTGCACGAAGTTGCACGTTCGGGGTGGTCCCGGCCACCCAGCCGGTCAGCCGCGCACGAGGCCCACGAGGTGGTCCACCGCCTCGGCGACCGGCACCTCCACCCGCTCGCCGGTACGCCGGTCCCGCACCTCGACGACCCCGTCGGCCAGGCGCTTGCCCACCACCGCGATCGTCGGCACGCCGATCAGCTCGGCATCCTTGAACTTCACGCCGGGGCTCACCTTGCCCGCCCGGTCGTCGTGCAGGACGTCGAGGCCCGCGGCGGCAAGGCCACGGACCAGCTCCTCGGCCGCGGCGAAGACCCCCTCGTCCTTCCCGGCGGCGACGACGTGCACGTCGGCCGGGGCCACCTCCCGGGGCCAGCACAGGCCCAGCTCGTCGTGGGTCCCCTCGGCGATCACCGGCACCGCCCGGGCCACACCGATGCCGTAGGAGCCCATCGTGACCGTGACCAGCTTGCCGTGCTCGTCGAGCACCCGCAGGTCCAGGGCCTCGGCGTACTTGCGTCCCAGCTGGAAGATGTGGCCCATCTCGATGCCCCGGGCGGCCGCGAGTCGCCCCGTCTCGCACCGGGGGCACGGGTCGCCGTCGCGGACCTCGGCCGCCTCGATCGTCCCGTCGGGGTGGAAGTCCCGCCCGGCCACCAGGTCCAGCACGTGCCGGCCCGGCGCGTCGGCGCCGGTGACCCAGCGCGTGCCCTCGCCCACCCGGGGGTCGACCAGGTAGCGGACACCGGTCGCGCCCGGGGCGGCGTTGGCCTCGCCCAGCACACCGGGACCGATGTACCCCCGCACCAGGCCGGGGTGGCGGGCCATCTCCGCCTCGTCCATCGGCTCGACCTCGATCGGCTCCAGCTGCCCACCCAGCCGCTTGGCGTCCACGTCGCGGTCACCGGGGACGCCGATCGCGAGCGGCTCCCGGGTGCCGTCCGGGTGCTTGAGCACCACCATCACGTTCTTGAGCGTGTCCCCGGCCTGCCAGGGGCGGTCCTCCCGCGGGTGGTGGTCGTTGAGGTGGTCGACCAGCGACTGGATCGTCGGGGTGTCCGGTGTGTCCTCCACGTGGGCGGCCGGGACACCGTCGACGGGCACGGCCGCGGGCCGCGGCACGCTGACCGCCTCCACGTTGGCGGCGTAGTCACAGCTCGTGCAGCGCACGAAGGTGTCCTCGCCCACGTCCGCCCGGGCCAGGAACTCCTCGGACTTCGAGCCCCCCATCGCACCGCTGGTCGCCTGCACGATGACGTAGTCGAAGCCGAGCCGGTCGAAGATCCGGACGTAGGCCTCGCGGTGGGCGCCGTAGGAGGCATCGAGCCCGGCGTCGT
>CAZRKV010000296.1:0-3360 GCA_964600305.1 uncultured Nocardioides sp.
GGGACACACTCAGTCAAGGCGTGCGACGCCGCAGCGTGACGGCCCCCAGCACCAGCACACCGACGGCGAATCCGGCCACGACCGCCAGGTCCTGCCACACCTCGGCGGTGGTCGTCGCGACGGCGAGGTGCTCCATGGCGTCCACCGCGTAGGAGAGCGGGAGCACGTCACTGATCCACCCCAGCACGTCGGGCAGGCGCTCACGCGGCACGAAGAGGCCGCAGAGCAGGATCTGCGGGATCACCAGGGCCGGCATGAACTGCACGGCCTGGAACTCGGTGTGGGCGAACGCGGAGACGAACAGCCCCAGCGCGGAGCCCAGCACCGCGTCGGCCACCGCGACCACGGTCAGCAGCCACACCGGCCCCGCGATCTCGAGGTCGAGCAGCAGCACGCTCAGCGCCACGGCGAGGATCGACTGCACCGCCGCCAGCAGCCCGAACGCGATCGCGTAGCCGGCGAGGAAGTCCCCCTTGCCCATCGGCATGGCCAGCAGTCGCTCCAGGGTCCCCGAGGCGCGTTCTCGCAGGGTGGTCACCGAGGTGACCA
The DNA here is from genome assembly GCA_964600305.1 of uncultured Nocardioides sp. Lineage (GTDB taxonomy): Bacteria > Actinomycetota > Actinomycetes > Propionibacteriales > Nocardioidaceae > Nocardioides. The sequence continues at coordinate 550 of CAZRKV010000296.1, forward strand.
GGAACATCACGACGAACGGGAACATCGCCAGCAGTGCCGGTCCGGACCGGTCGAAGGTCTCGCCGGGGACGTCGAGGAACATCCACCACAGCAGCGTCATCAGCACGCACGGCACCACGAGCAGCATCGCCAGCGTGCGGTGGTCCCGGCGGACCTGCACCAGGACCCGGGCCGCGACCGCGAGGGTGGTGGCGGGGCTCATGCCGCACCTCCCCGCACCAGGTGCAGGAACGCGTGCTCGATGTCCTCGGCTCCAGCCTGCCGGCGGATCTCCGTGGGCGACCCGTCGGCGAGGATCACCCCCTCGCGCATCAGGAGCAGGCGGTCGCACCGGTCGGCCTCGTCCATGACGTGGGAGGAGACGAGGACCCCGGCCCCGGCGTCGGCGAGCCGGTGGAACATCTGCCACAGGTCCTCGCGCAGCACCGGGTCGAGCCCCACCGTCGGCTCGTCGAGCACCAGCAGCTCCGGCTCGCCGAGCAGGGCGACGGCCAGGCTGGTGCGGGAGCGCTGCCCGCCGCTGAGGCTGCCCACGACCTGGTCGGCCTGGCCGGCGAGGTCGACGGCGTCGAGCACCCGCGCCACCTCCTCCCGACCCACCCGGAGGACGGAGGCGAAGAAGTTCAGGTTCTCGACGACGCTGAGGTCGTCGTACACGCTGGCGGCCTGGGTGACGTAGCCGACCCGGTGCCGCAACGACGAGGAACCGGCCGGTTCACCGAGGACCAGCACCTGCCCCTCGACGTGCGCCTGCACGCCCACGACCGCCCGCATCAGGGTCGACTTGCCGCATCCGGACGGACCCAGCAACCCGGTCACCTCCCCGCGGGGCACCGTGAAGTCGAGCCCGCGCAGGACCCGGCTCCCGCCTCGGACCACCGAGAGGTCCGCCACCTCGACCGCGTTATTCACCATGTGTTGAATTGTGCGCCCGCACCGGTCCCCCGTGCAAGGGGGAGCCGCGACGCATCGGCCCCGGTCGAATCGATCGAACCCGTCGGACCAGTCGGGTCAGCCGGGCAGGTCGCCGGTCAGGTAGCGCTGCAGGGTCGGCGCGTACGTCGCCACCAGCTCGTCGGGCGGCATCGAGGCCACCGGCTCCAGCTCGAGCAGGTAGCGGGTGACGATCAGGCCGATCACCTGGCTGACCACCAGTGCCGTACGACGCTCCGGCTGGTCCACACCCATCGCCTCCGCCAGCGGCCGGACCACCACCCGGACGAATCCGTCCTTCACCAGCCGCTGCCCGTCGGGGTCCCCGACCCCCCGCACCAGCCCCAGCAGGGGCAGCCGCATCGACGGGTCGTCCCAGACCCTCAGGAACACGCGGAGCAACCGCGAGGCCACGTCGTCCAGGTCGCCGGCCACCGCGGGGGCCAGCAGGTCCCGGGGGTCGACGGGCAGCTCGAGGGCGGCGATGAACAGCTCGTCCTTGCTGCCGAAGTAGTGGTGCACCAGGGCCGGGTCCACCCCCGCGTCGCCGGCGATCGCACGGATGGTCGCGCCGGCGTACCCGTGGGACGCGAACCCGGCCCTGGCCGCGGCGAGGATGGCCGACCGGGTGTCCGGGGCGCCCGGCCGCCGACCCCGGCGCACCTCGGTCACGACCCGTGCCCGGCCAGGGGTACGACGTCGTGCTCGCCCCTGCTCCCGAGGTGCTCGCGGGCGAAGGCGAGCGACTCGACGAGATCGGCGGTGCGGGCCTCCCGGCCCCCGGCCTTCCGGGTGTTGATCTCGACCACCACGTGGCCGGTGAAGCCGCGCTCGCGCAGCAGGTCCAGCAGGTCCCCCGCTCGGGTCGAGCCACGGCCCGGCACGAGGTGCTCGTCCATGGCCGACCCGGTGCCGTCGGTCAGGTGGACGTGGCGCAGCCGGGGACCGAGTCGCTCGGCGAGCTCGACCACGTCGGCGTGCGCGATCGCGGCGTGGGAGCAGTCGATCGTGGTGTTGGCGTAGTCCTCGGTCGAGGGGTCCCACCCGGGCAGGTACATCTCCATGCCGCGACGGGTGGAGGCCCGCCACGGGTACATGTTCTCCACCGCGAAGGCGATGCCCGTGGAGTCCTCGAGCGCCGCGATCCCGTCGACGAACCCCGCGGCGTACTCCTTCTGCCACCGGAAGGGCGGGTGCACCACGACCACGTCGGCACCGACCTCGTGCGCCATCTCCGCGGACCGCTCGAGCTTGCCCCAGGGCGCGGTCCCCCACACCCGCTGGGTGAACAGCAGGGTCGGGGCGTGCACCGCGCACACGGGCATCCCGTGGTGCTCGCTGAGGCGGCGTACGGCGGACGCCTGCTGGCTCAGGGCATCGATCCCGACCATGACCTCGACCGCGTCGTAGCCCACGGAGGCGGCGTACCCGAACGCGTGGGCCGTCGACTCCGGGTAGACCGAGGAGGTGGAGAGGCCGACTAGTGGAGCCACACCGACACCGTAACCGGACACTGGGCGATCCCGTGCCCGGGACGTAGGGTGGCCGACGTGCCTGAGGTGGATCTGGACTTCCCCCGCGCGTTCGTCGAGTTCACCGACCCCGACGACGCCGACCAGGTCTTCCGCTGCGACCTGACGTGGCTGACCTCGTCCTACACCTGCATCTTCGGGCAGGGGTGCCCCGGGATCTTCGCGGAGTCGCCCGACAACGGCTGCTGCACCCTCGGCGCCCACTTCTCCGACACCGCCGACGAGCGGCGGGTGGCGCGGTACGTCGCCGAGCTCGACGAGGACACCTGGCAGTTCCACCCCGGACGGCGGGTACGCCGCGCCGACTGGGTCGAGGTCGAGGACGGCGAGCGCAAGACCCGGGTGA
>CAZRKV010000297.1:0-3350 GCA_964600305.1 uncultured Nocardioides sp.
CGACGTGGGCGGCGAGTCCACCCGGCCCGGCGCCACCCGCCCGTTGGTGGCCGAGGAGCTGGGCCGGGTGGTCCCGGTGATCCGGGAGCTGGCCGCTGCGGGGGTGGCCGTCTCGGTCGACACGATGCGGGCCGAGGTCGCGGAGGCCGCGCTGGCGGCCGGTGCCGTCGTCGTGAACGACGTCTCCGGGGGCCTGGCCGACCCCGACGTGCTGCGCGTGGTGGCCGGCGCCGACGCCGTGTACGTCGCCATGCACTGGCGGGCGCACTCGGAGCGGATGGCCGACTTCGCCAGCTACCCCGGGCCCGGCGGCGTCGTGGGCGGGGTGCGCGAGGAGCTGGCCGCCCGAGTCGAGGCGATCACGGCCGCCGGTGTCGGGACCGGACGGCTGGTGCTGGACCCGGGGCTGGGGTTCGCCAAGACCGCGGACCACAACTGGGAGCTGCTGCAGCGCCTCGACGCCCTGGCCGACCTGGGCTGCCCGTTGCTGGTGGGGGCGAGCCGCAAGGCCTTCCTGGGGCGGCTGCTGCCGGACGCGCAGGGCGAGCCGCGGCCGGTGGACGCCCGCGCGGACGCGACCACCGCCGTGACCGCGCTGGTGGCTGCCGCCGGCACCTGGGGGGTCCGGGTGCACGACGTACGTCCCAACCGGGACGCGGTGGAGGTGGCGGCCCGCTGGAGGGTCAGCGCGGCCGACACCGCTGAGGGGGGCGTCGATGACTGACCAGCTGAGGATCACCGGCATCGAGTGCTTCGCCCACCACGGCGTGTTCGAGCACGAGCGCCGAGAGGGCCAGGTCTTCCTCGTCGACCTGGTCCTGGGACTGGACACCCGTCCGGCCGCGGCCTCGGACGACTTGCACGAGACCGTGGACTACGGGAGCCTCGTGGACGACGTCAAGGGTGCCGTCGAGTCGGACCCGGTCGACCTGATCGAGACCGTCGCCGGGCGCATCGCCGACGTCTGCCTGGGGGTGGATCGTGTTGAATGGGCCCGGATCACGGTGCACAAGCCGCATGCCCCCATCGACGCGACGTTCTCGGACGTGGCGCTGACGATCGAGCGAGAGGCGAGGTCAACGAATTGACTGAGACCCCGAACCCCAACGTCCCCGACGCGGACTCCCTGACGGGGGAGATGCACCCGATCCGTCGCTGCGTCATCGCCCTCGGCTCGAACCTCGGGGAGCGGATGGCCAGCCTCCAGGGGGCGGTGGACTCGATCGCGGACACGCCCGAGGTCTGGCTCACCGCCGTCTCCGGGATCTACGAGAGCGAGCCCGTGGACGCTCCCGAGGGGTCTGGGCCGTTCCTCAACGCCGTCCTCCTGATCGACACCACGCTGCCCGCGTCGCGCCTGATGGACCGGGCGCTGGCGATCGAGGACGCCTACGACCGGGACCGCTCGGAGGTCAAGAACGCCCCGCGCACCCTCGACGTCGACCTGATCGTCGTGGGGGACCGACGCAGCAACTCCGCGCACCTGCGGCTGCCCCACCCACGCGCGGCCCACCGGCCGTTCGTGCTCAAGCCCTGGCACGACCTGGAACCGGACGCGGTGCTGCCCGACCACGGCCCCATCGCCGCACTGCTGGACGAGCTCGACCTCAGCGGGCTGCGCCGCCGCGAGGACAAGGAGCTCGAGCTCCAGTGACCCAGCGGCCCCCGGACCGACCCGATCCGGGGGACGACCCGGGTCGGGACCCCGGGGAGCGCCCCGGCGCGATGCGCCCCCTCGGTCCGGCCTGGCCCACGGTGATGGCGGTGCTGGGACTGGTCGGCGGGTGGTTGCTGCACCCGATCGCCGAGCGGGTCAACGGCACCGCACCGATGGTGACCTGGCTGCAGGTGGGGGTGCTCTACTTCGTCGCCGCCGTGCTCGCCGTGGTCGCCCGGCACACCTGGCAGGCGCTCCAGCAGCGCCGCCTGCCGCTGGAGGGCGAGCTGGCCGTGAACCGGCTGGTGCTGGCCCGCACCTGCCTGCTCGTGGGGGCGCTCGTCGCCGGTGGGTACGCCGGCTACGCGGTCTCCTGGCTCGGAGTCGGCGCCGAGCTGGCCGGCGTACGCCTGTGGCGCTCGCTGGCCGCGTCCCTCGCCGGTGTGATGATCGTCGTGGCCTCGGTGGCCCTCGAGCGCGCGTGTCGGACCCGGAGCGACGAGGAGAGGTCATAGCGTGGGGGCATGCCTTCCCCCACCGCCCGTCGCCGCCAGCGGAGCACCCGGCTCGTCGTCGCCGGCTCCCTGATCCTGTTCGCCGCCGCCGTCGTGACCGTCGCGGCCCTCACCGGTTCCTTCCTGCTGACCGTGCTCGCCGCCTTCGTCGGCGTCGCCCTCGGCGGCGCCGCCACCCGGATCACCCACTCCGAGCTCCAGCAGACCCGGCGCGAGTGGGCCCGCGACCGCGCCCAGCAGGCGCAGGAGTACGCCGAGATGGCGCGGGCCCGCGCGGCCGAGAACGCCGAGTTCGTCGCCGACATGCAGGCCCGGATCGCCGACCGCGAGGAGTCCATCGCGGGGCTCGAGGAGGCCCTGACCGGTTCCCAGCACCGTGCCGCGGACCTGACCCGCAAGATGTCGGCCGAGGCCCGCCGTGCCGACGTCGCCGAATCGACGCGGGACGACCTGCAGCGCAGCCTCGACGACGCCGAGGACCGGGCGGCCGACGCGATCGTGCGGCTCGCCGAGCTCGAGCAGGAGGTCGAGGTGCTGCGGGCCGAGCTGGACGCCTGGACCGCCCTCGCCGCGGAGCAGGAGCGCAAGCACGCCTGAGGCGGACGCGTGCCGGCGTACGCCGGCCATCGGCCTTTGGCACAATGACGCCTCGTGACCGGTGAGGACAACCGCTTCGAGAGCGACCACGAGCAGGCCCTCCCGGACGAGCACGCCCTGCCAGAGGGCTGGGCGCCGGGCCCGGTCGACGGAGCCTCAGCGAGCGACGTCGACCAGCTGCTGGCACTGGTGCGTCGGCACGAGGAGTTCGCCCGGGGCTGGCCGTCCGCCAGCCGCGTGGACGTGCTGAAGGAGGTCTCCGTCCGCAGCACCCGGACCCGGGAGAGCGTCGTCGTCCGCGACCCGGAGGGGGTGATCCGGGCCTGGGGCCGGGTCCACGACCGGGCCGCCGGCCGCATGGTCCTGTTGCTGGTGGTCTCGCCCGACCTCGACGATCGGGCGGCCGACGCGAGCGCGCGGCTCCTGCTGGCGTGGGCGGAGACCCAGGCCCAGGAGGTGGGTGTGGCGCGGGGCCACGACCCGCAACAGGTGGACACCGGCACCTTCTCCGGCGACGAGCGTCAGCAGCGCTGGCTCGCGCGGGCCGGGTTCCGGCGGGTCCGCACCTGGTGGCAGATGAG
>CAZRKV010000298.1:0-3341 GCA_964600305.1 uncultured Nocardioides sp.
GTTGTCGATGAGCGAGCGCACGTGCCGGGCCTTGTCGGTCGCGCTGAGCTCCAGGTCGGGGTAGAGCACCGCCGCCGACAGCGGCATCAGCCCCTGGCGGATCATCTCCCGCACATTCTCAGTGGTGGGGCCTTGGTCGAACTTGGTGGCGATGGAGTCGGCGTCGTCATCGAGGGTGGACGCGGCCTTGTCGTAGTCACCCTGCAGGCTGGCCTTCACGCTGGCCCTGATCCCCTCGACGTCGAGGTCGTCTTCCAGGGTGCGGTCCTCGTCGCGGCTGATCGCCATCGCCTGGGAGCGCCGTTGCGCTCCGACGCTGGTGTGGTAGTTGGTGTTGATCCGGTTGACCTCGGTGTCGAAGTCATCGACCAGTCCCGCGAACTGGTTGACCAACGCCACCGCGTAGTGCCCGTTGGCTGCCAGGTCCCTCGACGTGTTCGCCGCCTCCTGGGGGTTCATCTGCACCTGGGAGGTGATGTCCCCGCTCAGCTCCCCCGCCACCCGCTGGGCATCGCCCTCGAGCTGGTCGGGTCCGGCAGCCGAGGCGGTACGACGGGGCCCGGTGCAGGCATGACGCGCCGTGCCCATCACAATCCCTTCTCTTGCCGGGTCTTGCCGGGTCTTGCCGGGTCTTGCCGGGTCTCGTCAGGCTACGTCGGGTGCGAGGTTATCAACGACAGTGGTGGCGAGCCTGAGATCAGACGTTGTACTGGTCGCGGTGCAGAAGGTTCGTCTGGATGTTGCTCGCGATCTCCTCGGCGATGGTGAGTCGGTCCGGGGGCGAGGGGTGTACGACATCGGCCGGCAGGGCGACTCGGACCAGCCAGTGGCCGACGAACTGGTTGCCGCGGACGACGTGGACGCCGACGCCGTCGGGGTGGGGCTCGTTGTAGGGGTAGCAGCCGTGCCAGCCGTACCCGGTTCCCAGTTCGGTGGGCCCGCCGGTGTAGTCGACCACGCACGGCGGGGTGGCCTCAGCTGCGGCACGGAGCTGTTGTCGCAGTTTCGCCGGCTGGCGGGCCTCGCCGATGGCCACCTCGATCATGGTCTGGCCGGTCTCCTGGTTCACCACGGCACAGCGGGCGGGGTCGCCGGTGCGTTCGCGTTCGGCCTCGCTGATCGCCCCCGGGCCCCGTGTCTGGTACTCGGCGTCGTCGACGAGGATTTCCTCGACCAGCCGTTCGTCGATCAACCCACACACCGGCCGATCGGTGCTCACGGGATCGGGCTTGGGCGCCGTCGCGGTGTCCTGGTCCTCGCAGCCGACCAGCAGCCCCCCGACCAGCATCACCACCGCCACCACGATGAGCCGAGACAGCAACCCACCCCGACCAGAGGCCCAAGGCGGGACCGACCAAGCCGCCAACGCCCCCCGACCGGTACGGCGCGGTGCCGCACGGCTCATGTTCATGCGCCGGTCGACCCCCAACTGCTGGACCCCGGGCCACCACCCTCGGACTCACGGATCTCGGCATCACTGACCCGGTCGGTGCACCCGGCGAGTTGGGTGCGATTGATCGGCCGTTCCGGTGCTTGGCGTTCCAGCCACCCGATCAGCGCATCGGTCGCAGCATCCACCTCCACCGGGGGATCACTGGCGCGGACGTCGTAGACGATCGGTGCACCATCGCGGGCCTCGGTCAGTGCCCACTTCGGCAGACCCCCGCTGGGGAGGTACTCCTTGTCGTGGTAGTAGCGGACCAGTTCCACCACGCAGTACAACCGCTTCGCCGACCGGTCATAACACTCCTGGCCCGCCGACCCGCTGGCGTCGTCCTCACACGCTGCCACCTGCGTGGACTCCCCGGTCGGTGACTCGGAGCCATCGTTGCTGCAGCCCGCTGCTGTGGCCAGCAACACCAACGCTGACACCATGACCACCAGCCGCCGCAGACCGGCCCCTCGATGAGTCATTCGCCCGATTCCCCCCACATCGTGGACTCGGCGCCCCCACCCTCGGTCTCGCGCATGTCCCCCTCGGTGACCCGGTCCTCACAGACCGCCTGCTGGGCCAGGTTGATGGGAGGCAGCGCCTGGTCCTCCACCGCCGCCTGCAACTCACCCGCGGCGGTCGAAGGAGCCAGCGGCGCGTCGTCGGCGCGGATATCGTAGATGATCGGCACACCGTTGCGCTCGTCGGTGATCGCCCACTCCGGCAGATCCCCCAGCTCCAACCGGCCCTGCTCGTAGTAGTCACGCACCGGCCCGAGAACGCAGTAGACGATCTTGTTCGAAGGCCAGAAGCAACTCTCCCACCTCTCCGCAGCCCCCTCCTCGCAGGCCACCGCCTCAGGAGCGTCCTCACCGCAGCCCACCAACCCCGCCGCCAACACCACCAGCGGCGCCACCGCACCCACGACCCGGCGCAACCTAGCCACCACTGTCACCTGGCGAGCCCGGAAGATCATCACCCCGGATGAAATCCTCAAGCCGGTCCTCGTTGTCCAGGCGCATCCAATCGTGATTGTCGCCGTAGGTGCCACTGGACCTATCCACCAAGTCACGGATCCCCTGTGGAGCGTGCAGGTCGATGCCCTGCTCCTCGAGCACCTGCTCGTACTGGCCGCGGTGACGCGCCAAGTTGTAGGTGTCACCCCCCTCGGGTGGCTCGTAGTCGCGGGCGGCCTGCAGGGTCTCGGCGCTGATCTCACCGTTGGCGTGCATCCGCGTCAGCAACCCGTCATAGGTCGCCACGGCCACATGGTCACCATCCGCGTCCCAGTCCGTGCCCATGTTGGACTCCGCCGGGGTCACGTCCTCGCTATCGATGAAGGTCTTCAACAACTCCCCGCCCGCGCCGGTGGCCCCAGAGGGGTCGGGAACCAGGTTGGTCAACATCCCCACCGCCATCCTCCCCCCTTCCGCACGGGCGTCGGCCGCGGCCTGCGCGTCGCCGGTGCGCTCGTAGGCCTCGTTGAACAACGCTGCATCCCACAGCCCACTCAGGTGCCCGATCCGGTCGCGCGCCTCGGGAAAGTTCGTGTCGCTGTCGGCGCCGGTCAGGTACGGCGCCGCGACGTCGGCATTGTGTGCCGCCACGGCGCCGGACATCCGATCCGACGTGGCCTCATCCCCGGCCAACAGCATCATCAACCGCAGATCCTGCTCGGCCCCGTCTCCTGACGCCCGCGACATCCGCTCCAGATCGTGCTCGGTGGCGAAGCCGAGGCTGCGCACCAGGTGCGGGTTGACCTCGCCGATGGACGCGGTGGTGTTCTCACCCGGGGCGCCACCCCACAGGCTCCCATCGCCCAGGGTGTCCAGCATGGTGGAGTAGATCCCACCCTCGCCGGTGCTGGTCAGGGTTTCGGTCAACCCCGTGTACGCCGCCTGGGCCAGCT
>CAZRKV010000299.1:0-3339 GCA_964600305.1 uncultured Nocardioides sp.
CCACGGGATCAGTCCAGGTCGATCGGGTCCGCCGGCGGGATGACCTCCTGCGGCCGGGCGGGCAGGAGGAGGGCGGCCAGCTCGAGGTCCTCGGGGAAGGTGATCTTCAGGTTCAGCGGCGTCCCCGGGACGGTGACGACCTCCACCGCGGGGTCGGCGTACCGCTCCAGGCACCCGGCCGTGTCCGTGGCGGTCCAGCCGTCCGCGGCGGCCGCCCGGTGCGCGGCGAGCAGGTCGGCGGCCCGGAACGCCTGGGGTGTCTGCACCCCCACGGGGGCGTGTGGCGACCGGTGGGCCGGATCGCGCGGCACCAGCGGCCCCAGCGGCACCGCCGGCACCGCTCCCCCGTGGGCACGGGCCGCGTCGACGGTCGCGGCGAACAGCTCGGCCCCGGCCAGGGGGCGCGCCCCGTCGTGGATGGCGACGACGTCGACCTCGCCGTGCTCGATCGCGGGGGCCAACACCTGCAGCGCCTGCCACTCCGAGGCGTGCCGGCTGCCCCCGCCCGTGACCATCGTGACCTCGGCGGCCCCCTCCAGGTGCGGTACGACGGCCGCGGCGACCTCGTCCTCCTCGCCCGGCCGGACCACGAGCACGACCCGGTCCACGCCGGGCACCGCGAGGGCCGTGCGCACCGAGTGGACGAGGACGGGCGCGTCGCCCAGCGGCAGGAGCACCTTGTTGCTCCCCGCCCCGACCCGCGAGCCGGAACCGGCGCCCAGCACCACCACAGCCGCACCCACGGGCGGCAGCCTACGCGCCGAAGCCCCCGCCGCGGCGTACGGCAGGGGCTTCGGTGCGACCCGGTCGGGGCCGGGGTGCCTGGGTCAGGAGGCGAGGACCTCGTCGAGCAGCGCCTCGGCCTTGTCCTCGTTGGTGGACTCGGCCAGGGCGAGCTCGGAGACCAGGATCTGCCGGGCCTTGGCGAGCATCCGCTTCTCCCCGGCCGACAGGCCGCGGTCGCGCTCCCGGCGCCAGAGGTCGCGCACGACCTCGGCGACCTTCATCACGTCCCCGGAGTGCAGCTTCTCCAGGTTCGCCTTGTAGCGGCGTGACCAGTTGGTCGGCTCCTCGACGTGGGTGGCGCGCAGGACGTCGAACACCTTGTCCAGGCCCTCCTTGTCCACCACGTCGCGGACCCCGACCAGGTCCAGGTTGCAGGCAGGCACCCGGACCACCAGGTCCTGCTGGGCGACGATGCGGAGGACGAGGTACTGCTTGTCCTCCCCCTTGATGGTGCGAGTCTCGATGTCCTCGATGACCGCGGCCCCGTGATTGGGGTAGACGACCGTTTCTCCGACGGTGAAAGTCATGTACACGTTCCCCTTCCTAGGTGAGTAGTCTAACACGTCGGCTAGAAACCAGGGACATCGTTTGTGCAGGTCAGGAGCGCTTTCCGGGCTTGACAGATCCCTCCTGCTGTGATCCGGGCGGCGCGCGTCGCGGCCGGTGCGGGAATCTCCCGCGGCGGGCGCGCCCGGTGGTCGATACTGACCCGCATGCTTCGACCCGCCGTGCCGCCTCCGCTGCCGCTGACGCTCCTTCGGGCCGCCCACCCCAAGCAGACGCTCGCGACGGCCGTCGGCCTGGCCGCGGCCGCCGGCGTGATCGGCCGCCCCACCGAGGAGGTCGGCCTGGTCTTCGCCACGGTGCTGGTCGGGCAGGCGCTCCTGGGCTGGCACAACGACGTCGTGGACCGGCACCGCGACAGCAAGCACGACCGCCCCCGCAAGCCGCTCGCGCAGCAGCACGCGGACCCCGGGACGCTGGTGTTCGCGATCTTCTGCGCCCTGCTGGCGCTGGTCCCCCTCGCCGTCGCGAACGGCGTGACCGCCGGCGCCTGCTACCTCGGCAGTGTCCTGATCGGGCTGCTGTCCAACGTCGCCTTCCGGGCCGGGCCGCTGTCCTGGTTGCCCTGGGCCGCGTCGTACGCCCTCTACCCGGCCTTCCTCTCCTTCGGGGGGTACGCCGGGGAGGGCACCGACACCCCGCCGACCGTGCTGATGACGGTGCTGGTGGCCCTGCTGGGCGTCTGTGTGCACGTCCTCACGGCGCTGCCCGGCCTGGTCCACGACAACCAGGACCAGATCCGCAGCCTCCCGCTGCGGATCGCCCTGCGCATCGGGGCCACCCCGCTGCTGGTGGCCTCGCTGCTCGCGACCGCGGCGGTGGTGGTCGGGATCGTGCTCGCCGGGCAGACCGTCGGCCTGCGCCAGTGACGCGTGGGGAACCCGAGACTGCGTGCCGGGGCAGCGACCGGTTCGTCTAGGCTGTCGGCTGCAGACCGCCGTACCGGCCCCCGAGGCCGCCGACGAGACGAAGGCACGTGATGCAGAAGAAGTCATCCCGCCTCAGGGCCGCCCTGGCGGCCGGCGCACTCGTGCTCGTGCCCACCCTGAGCTCCTGTGGGTTCGACTACGCGACCGACGCGATCTACAACCAGGCCGTGGGGGTCAACGACCGCAGCGGTGACGTCGACGTGCTCAACGCCCTCATCGTCTCCGGCGAGGAGGGCTCGGGCACCTTCATCGCCACCTTCGTCCACAACGACCTCGAGGAGACCGCCGCCTTCGAGGGCATCGGCGGGAGCGTCGAGGCCGGCGACTTCGAGTCGCTGGAGATCCCCGCCTCCGTCGACGGCTCGCTGAACCTGCTCGACGAGGACCCGATCGGCGTCACCGGCGACTTCGCCGCCGGCGACTTCGTCGAGGTCCAGCTCACCTTCGACACCGGCCAGGTCACCGACATCGAGGTCCCGGTCGTCCCCGAGACCGGCCCGCACGAGGGGCTGGACACCGCCGGGAGCGACTCCCCCACCGAGGACGCCTCCCCCACCGGGGACGCGTCACCGACGGAGGACACCGAGCCCACGGGTGAGGCCTCCCCCACCGAGAACGACGGCAACTGACCGGGAGCCCGGGAGCCATGACCCACACCCTCGTCCTCCTCCGCCACGGCGAGAGCGAGTGGAACGCCAAGAACCTCTTCACCGGGTGGGTCGACGTACCCCTGACCGAGAAGGGGCGTGCCGAGGCGGTGCGCGGCGGGGAGCTGCTGGCCGAGCGGGGCCTGCTCCCGGACGTGGTGCACACCTCCCTGCAGCGGCGCGCGATCACCACCGCCAACCTCGCCCTGGACACCTGCGAACGGCACTGGATCCCCGTCAAGCGCTCCTGGCGCCTCAACGAGCGCCACTACGGCGCGCTGCAGGGCAAGGACAAGAAGCAGACGCTGGAGGAGTACGGCGAGGAGCAGTTCATGCTCTGGCGGCGCAGCTTCGACACACCGCCACCGCCGTTGGCCGACGACGCGGAGTGGTCCCAGGCCGACGACCCCCGG
>CAZRKV010000300.1:0-3307 GCA_964600305.1 uncultured Nocardioides sp.
CGGCGTTCAAGGCGATCCAGGACGGCAAGCAGGTCGCCGTGCTGGTGCCGACGACGCTGCTGGTGAGCCAGCACTTCTCCACCTTCGCGGAGCGGATGAGTGGCTTCCCCGCCACGCTGCGGGCGCTCAGCCGGTTCCAGACCGACTCCGAGGCGCGCGCGGTGATGGCGGGGCTCGCCGACGGCAGCATCGACATCGTCATCGGCACCCACCGGCTGCTCGGCGACGACGTCCGGTTCAAGGACCTCGGCCTGGTCATCGTCGACGAGGAGCAGCGCTTCGGGGTCGAGCACAAGGAGCGGATGAAGCGGCTGCGGACGTCGGTGGACGTGCTCGCGATGTCGGCGACCCCGATCCCGCGGACGCTGGAGATGGCGATCACCGGGATCCGGGAGATGTCGACCATCGCGACCCCGCCCGAGGAGCGGCACCCGGTCCTCACCTACGTCGGCGCCTACGACGACCGGCAGGTCACGGCCGCGATCCGTCGCGAGCTGTTGCGCGACGGCCAAGTGTTCTACATCCACAACCGGGTGCAGTCGATCGAGAAGGCGGCCGCCGGGCTCCGGGAGCTGGTGCCCGAGGCCCGGGTCGCCACGGCGCACGGGCAGATGGGCGAGCACCGGCTCGAGCAGGTGATGGTGGACTTCTGGGAGAAGAAGTTCGACGTGCTCGTGTGCACCACCATCGTCGAGTCCGGGCTGGACGTCTCCAACGCCAACACGATGATCATCGAGCGGGCCGACACCATGGGCCTCTCCCAGCTGCACCAGCTGCGGGGCCGGGTCGGCCGCTCCCGGGAGCGGGCCTACGGCTACTTCCTGTTCCCCGCCGAGAAGCCGCTGACCGAGACCGCGCACGAGCGACTGGCCACCCTGGCCCAGCACTCCGACCTGGGGGGCGGCATGGCGATCGCGATGAAGGACCTGGAGATCCGCGGCGCGGGGAACCTCCTGGGCGGGGAGCAGTCCGGCCACATCGCCGACGTCGGCTTCGACCTCTACGTCCGGCTCGTGGGCGAGGCGGTCAACGAGTTCAAGGGCGACCAGGAGCCCGAGCTCGGCGAGGTGCGCATCGAGCTCCCCGTCGAGGCCCACCTCCCGCACGACTACATCGAGTCCGAGCGGCTGCGGCTGGAGATGTACAAGCGGCTCTCGGAGGTGCGCGAGGACGCGGACGTGGACGCGATCCGGCAGGAGATGGAGGACCGGTACGGCGCCCCGCCGGACGCGGTGGAGGCCCTGCTCTTCGTCGCCCGCTTCCGTGCCCGGTGCCGCCAGGCCGGGATCTCGGAGGTGACCCTGGCCGGCCGGAACGTCCGCTTCGCCCCGGTGGACCTGCCGGACTCGCGGGTGGTGCGGTTGCAGCGGATGCACCCCAAGAGCGTGGTGAAGAAGTCGGTCAGCACCGTGCTCGTACCCCGACCGGGCACCCCGGGGGCCACCGGCCGGCCGCTGGAGGGGCTGGCCCTGCTTGAATGGGCCCGCAACCTCATCGACCAGGTGCTCGACACCCAGCAGCAGAAGGAGTCCAGCCCGTGACCCGAGCCCCTCGCCGTACCGTGCGCTCCGCGGCCCTGGCCGGGGCTGCCGCCCTGCTGCTCGCCGGCTGTGGCGGGCTGCAGCCCGGGACGGCCGCCAGCGTGGAGGGCCGCGAGATCCCGATGTCGCAGGTCGACGACACGGCCACGGTCCTGTGCACCCTCAGCGAGGAGCAGATCAAGGCCCAGGGGACGCCGGTGCCGCTGGTCAACTTCCGGCGCCAGGCGCTGGCCGGCCAGGTGCTCGAGGAGGCGGCGCGGACCATCGCCGCGGAGCGGGACCTGGAGGTGCAGCCGCCCTACGACGAGGTGCTGTCCCAGCAGCGGGCGACGATCGAGCAGCTCCCCGAGGACCAGCGGGGCACGTTCGAGGAGGTCGTGCGCTCGGAGACCTACACCGGTGCGGTGCTCGAGGAGCTCGGGAGCGAGGCCGACGCTGCCGGCCAGCCGCAGGCCCAGCAGCAGGCGGGCCTCGAGGTCGTCGTCGGCTGGCTGCAGGAGGCCGACACCGAGATCGCCCCGCAGTTCGACATGGCGGTCGGCGAGCAGGGCCTGGTCCGCCAGGAGGCCGGGACCTCGACCCCGGTCGGTGAGTTCGCCACCGGGCTCGCCCAGGACCAGCCCGATCCCGCGGTGACGGGCAGCCTCCCGCCCTCCCAGGTCTGCGGCTGAGGCCCTCGGCCGTGACCGGACCGGCCGGGGAGGGGGACGGGGACCGCCTCGTGGAGTTCCTCGAGGTGATGCGGACCCTGCGGTCCGAGTGCGCGTGGAAGCGCTCCCGCACCCACCGCTCCCTGGCGCGGCACCTGCTCGAGGAGTGCCACGAGGTGCTCGAGGCGCTGGACACCGGCGAGGAGACCGGGGACTGGGACCACCTGCGCGAGGAGCTGGGGGACCTGCTGCTCCAGATCTGGTTCCACGCGGTGATCGCGGAGGAGCGCGGCGAGTTCACCCTCGACGACGTCGCCGCCGGGATCACCGAGAAGATGGTGCGGCGCAACCCCCACGTGTTCCCGCCCGAGGGTGGGGACCGGGTCGAGGCCGGCGACGACCCGGCGTCGATCGACGAGCTGTGGCAGTCGGTGAAGGACGCCGAGAAGCGGCGCTCCGGCCCCCTGGAGGGCATCCCGCGGGAGCTGCCGGCGCTGCTCCTCGCGGACAAGGTGCTGGCCCGGCTGGAGCGGGAGCGCCCGGCTGGGGTCGGGCTCCCCGTCCCGGACGACCCGGGGACCGGTGGCGCCAGCGACGTCGGGGACCGGCTGCTCGCGCTGGTGGCCGAGGCCCGCACGGCCGACGTCGACCCGGAGCAGGCGCTGCGCGACGCCGTACGCCGCCTCGTGGGCTGAACGACTCCCGGGGTCCGGACACGGCCACGGGCCTCGCCGGGTTCGCCCGACCGCGCCGATAGGCTGGGCACGCCCGTCCCGACGACCCCAGGAGCAGCCCCGTGGCATCGATCAGCGCTGTCGGCGCCCGCGAGATCCTCGACTCGCGCGGCAACCCCACCGTGGAGGTGGAGGTCCAGCTCGACGACGGTGCCTTCGCCCGGGCGGCGGTCCCCAGCGGGGCCTCCACCGGAGCGTTCGAGGCGGTCGAGCTGCGCGACGGTGGGGACCGTTACCTGGGCAAGGGTGTGGGCCGCGCGGTCGGCGCCGTGCTCGACCGGATCGGTCCGGCGCTGGAGGGGATCGAGGCCGACGACCAGCGCCTGGTCGACCAGACTAAGCTCGACCTCGACGCCACCCCCAACAAGGCCGAGCTCGGCGC
>CAZRKV010000301.1:0-3261 GCA_964600305.1 uncultured Nocardioides sp.
CCCCCTCCTCACCCAGCCGGGCGAAGGAGCGCAGGTCGGTGACCCGGCCGTCCAGCGGCAGCTGGTCCATCTTGAAGTCGCCGGTGTGCAGCACGGTGCCGGCGCCGGTGCGGATCGCGACCGCGAGGGCGTCGGGGATGGAGTGGTTGACCGCGACGAACTCCAGGTCGAAGGGACCGAAGGAGATCCGGTCACCCTCGGTGACCTGGTGGTGCACGGTCTTCTTCAGCCGGTGCTCGCGCAGCTTGCTGCTCAGCAGGGCCAGGGTGAGCTCGGAGCCCACCAGCGGGATGTCCTGCCGCTCGCGCAGGAGGTACGGCGTGGCCCCGATGTGGTCCTCGTGCCCGTGGGTCAGGACCAGGGCCTCGACCTGGTCCAGCCGGTCCCGGATGGGGTCGAAGTCGGGCAGGATCAGGTCCACCCCCGGGTGGTGGTCCTCCGGGAACAACACCCCGCAGTCGACGATGAGCAGCCGGCCGTCGTACTCGAAGACCGTCATGTTCCGGCCGACCTCCCCCAGGCCGCCGAGCGGGATGACCCGCAACCCTCCCTCGGGCAGCTCCGACGGGGCGGTCAGCTCCGGGTGGGGATGGCTCATCGGGTTCCTCAGGCTCCTTCGTGGTCGGGGGGTCTCAGAGCAGTCCGGCCGTCGTCAGGGCCCGGCGCAGGGCGGCCACCTCGTCCTCGTCGAGCTCCACCAGGGGGGACCGGACGCGCCGGTTGTCGGTGACGCCGAGCAGCTCCAGGGCCGCCTTCGCCGCCGTGGCCCCGTAGTTGGGGACGCGCATGATCGCGTCGACGGCCGGGACGGTGCGGGTGTAGATCTCCAGGGCCTGGGCGTGGTCCCCGGCACGGTACGCGTCGCCCATCGCCCGCAGCTGCTGGCCGGCGGCGTGCCCGGCGACCGAGACGAAGCCGCACGCGCCGTGGGCCAGCCAGCCCAGGTTGGAGTGGTCGTCGCCGGAGTAGACCGCGAAGCCCAGCTCGGAGGAGAGTCGGACCCCGCGCCCGAAGTCGCCCACGGCGTCCTTGACGGCCACCACGTTGTCCCGCTCGGCGATCCGGACGTAGGTGTCCCAGGCGATCTGGGTGCCGGTGCGGCCCGGCACGTCGTACAGCATGATCGGCACGTCCGTCGCCTCGGCGACCTGCTCGAAGTGGTGCAGCACGCCCGATTGCGAGGGCCGGTTGTAGTACGGCGTGACCAGCAGCAGCCCGTCGGCCCCGGCCTCGGTCGCCTGCCGCACCAGCTGCAGGGTCGTCCGGGTGTCGTTGGTGCCCACCCCGGCCACGACCCGGGCCCGGTCACCGACCGTCTCCCGGACGGTGCGCAGCGTCTCGCCGTCCTCGGTGATGGTGGTGGTCGCGGACTCGCCGGTGGTGCCGGAGACCACCAGGCCGTCGTGGCCGTGGTCGACCAGGTGCGCGGCCACCTTCGCCGTGCTGTCGAGGTCGACCGACCCGTCCTCGGCGAACATGGTGACCATCGCGGTGAGCATGCGCCCGAACGGCGCAGCTGGAGCAACCGATGTCATGGTCAGCAGGCTATCGCCCGGCCGCGCGCGGGAGCGCAGGCACGACGGCATCGGCGACGAGTCGCAGGTGGTCGAGGTCACCCAGGTCCAGGACCTGGAGGTAGATCCGCCCGGCCCCGAGGTCGGCGTACCGGCCGATCTTGTCGACGACCTCGTCCGGGGTCCCGGCCAGGCCGTTGGCCCGGAGCTCCTCGGGGTCCCGGCCGATCGCCTCGGCCCGACGACGCACCTCGGCCTCGTCGCGGCCGCAGCAGAGCACCAGCGCGTTGGAGTAGACCAGCGTGTCGGGGTCGCGCCCGGCCTCCTCGCACGCGGCCCGGACCCGGCCGAACTGCTCGCGGGTCTCGGCCTCGGAGACGAAGGGGATGTTGAACTCGTCGGCGTAGCGCGCCGCGAGCGCCGGGGTACGACGCTTCCCGCGCCCCCCGACCAGGACCGGCGGCCGGGGCTGCTGGACCGGCTTGGGCAGCGCCGGTGAGTCCACCACCGTGTAGTGCTCACCGTGGAAGTCGAACCGCTCCCCCACGGGGGTCTCCCACAGCCCGGTGATCACCGCCAGCTGCTCGGCCAGCTGGTCGAACCGCTCGCGGGTGGGCGCGAAGGGGATCCCGTACGCCGTGTGCTCGGCCTCGAACCAGCCGGCGCCGAGCCCGAGCTCCACGCGACCACCGCTCATCTGGTCCACGCCCGCGACCTGGATCGCGAGGACGCCGGGGTGCCGGAAGGTGCCCGACGTCATCAGGGTGCCCAGGCGGATCGTCCCGGTGTCCCGGGCGAGGCCGGCCAGCGTGGTCCAGGCGTCCGTCGGGCCGGGGAGGCCGTCGGTGCCCATGCCGAGGTAGTGGTCGGAGCGGAAGAAGGCTCCGAACCCGAGCTCCTCGGCGGTGCGGGCGACCGCGAGCAGGTCGTCGTAGGTCGCCCCCTGCTGGGGTTCGGTGAAGATCCGCAGCTCCATGGCGCCAGCCTGCCAGACCCCCGTCAACCGGCGTGCGGCGGCAGGCGCTCCCACCACACGGCGTCGAAGCCGCGGTGGCGCTCGCGGTGCACCTCGATCCACTCCTCCGGGTCGACCTCGGGGTAGTGGGCGTCGCCGTCGGGCGAGAGGTGGACCTCGCTGAGGACCTGGTGGGTGGCGTGGGGCATCGCCTGCCGGTAGACGGTGCTGCCCCCGGCGATGATCGTGTCGCCCTGCTCCCCGGCCGCCAGCTCGAGGGCCTCCTCGAGGCCGTGCGCCACGAGCACGCCCTCGGCCGACCAGTCGGGGTCCCGGGTGAGCACCACCGTCGTGCGACCGGGCAGCGGTCGCCCGATGCCCTCGTACGTCGTGCGTCCCATCACGAGCGTGTGGCCGCTCGTGACCGCGCGGAAGTGGGCGAGGTCCTCCGGCAGGTCCCAGGGGATCCGGCCCCGGTCCCCGATCACCCGGTTGCGGCCGTACGCCGCCACCATGACGATGCGCTGTCGCGACTCCATGCCGGACGGCACCTCAGACCGCGATCGGGGCCTTGATGCCCGGGTGGGGGTCGTAGCCGCGCACCTCGATGTGCTCGAGCTCGAAGGCATCGATCCGGTCCACGACGGGGTCCAGCCACAGCGTCGGCAGC
The DNA here is from genome assembly GCA_964600305.1 of uncultured Nocardioides sp. Classification (GTDB taxonomy): domain Bacteria; phylum Actinomycetota; class Actinomycetes; order Propionibacteriales; family Nocardioidaceae; genus Nocardioides. The sequence continues at coordinate 3,140 of CAZRKV010000301.1, forward strand.
GGACGGGGCTCGCGGGTGAGCTGGAGCCGGGCCTGGTCGAGGTGGTTGAGGTAGAGGTGGGCGTCGCCGAGGGTGTGCACGAAGTCGCCGACCTCGAGCCCGGTCACCTGGGCGACCATGTG
>CAZRKV010000302.1:0-3169 GCA_964600305.1 uncultured Nocardioides sp.
AGTTGATGGAGGCCGCTGGCGTCCCGGTCCTCGGAAACCTCACGCCCGAGACCGCGTCAGAAGCCGATCTGCCCTTGCTGGTCAAGGCGTCCGCCGGAGGCGGTGGCCGCGGCATGCGGATCGTGCGTGCCCTGGCGGACCTGCCGGGCGAGATCGACCTGGCCCGCTCAGAGGCCGAGTCGGCCTTCGGTGACGGCACGGTCTTCGTCGAGCCCTACGTCGAGCACGGCCGGCACGTCGAGGTGCAGGTGTGGGGCGACCACGCCGGCGAGCACGTCTCGGTGCTCGGTGCCCGCGACTGCTCGGTCCAGCGTCGCCACCAGAAGGTCGTCGAGGAGGCGCCCCCGCCGGGCCTGGCCGAGGCCACCCTCGAGGCGATGTACGACGCCGCCCGGGCCGCCGCCGCGGCGATCTCCTACGTCGGCGCGGGCACGGTGGAGTTCCTCGTCGACGTGGACCGGGTTCGCGCGTGGGAGGCCGCCGGGGGGTCCCCGGGGGGTGTCCCCCCGGGGATCTTCTTCCTGGAGATGAACACCCGGCTGCAGGTCGAGCACCCCGTCACCGAGGCGGTGCACGGCGTCGACCTGGTCGAGCTGCAGCTCGCCGCGGCGGAGGACCCGTCGGTGCGCCGGGTGCCGGTGGCGGCCCCGCGGGGCCACGCGATCGAGGTGCGCCTGTACGCCGAGGACCCGGCCGCCGACCACCAGCCCCAGACCGGGGTGCTGTCGCGGTTCGAGGTGCCCGACGTCGACGCCGAGCTCGAGCCGCTGCGCGGGTACGGCGTCCGCCTGGACGCCGGCTTCACCTCCGGCGACGCGGTGGGCACGCACTACGACGCGATGCTCGCCAAGCTGATCGTCTGGGCCCCCGACCGACCCGCTGCCGTCCGGCGGCTCGCCTCGGTGCTCCGGCGCGCCCGGATCCACGGCCCCACCACCAACCGCGACCAGCTGGTGGCGGTCCTCGCCGACCCGCGGTTCGCCGCCGGTGAGGTGTCCACGGCCCTCCTGGCGTCCCTCACCGACCGGGACGGCGCGGCCGGCGAGCCCGACCGGTCCGATCCCGCGAGGGCCTGGGCCCGCACCGCGGCGGCGCTGGCCGTGGCCGCGCACGACGCGTCGCGGCGTACCGTCCAGCAGGGGATCCCCGCCGGCTGGCGCAACGTCACCAGCCAGCCGCAGGTCACCCGACTCGCGGACGGCGACCAGGAGCACGCCGTCGCGTGGTGGGGCACCCGGGACGGGTACGTCGTCGACGGCGCCGAGGTCGTCACGGCACGACCCGACCTGGTGGTGCTCGAGGTCGACGGCGTCCGGACCCGGTGGGAGGTCGCGATCGACGGCGACCGGGTCCACGTCGACGGGCCGGCGACGCACGCCGGCCTGCGCCGGGTGCCGCGGTTCGTGGACCCTGCCGACCAGGTGGCCACCGGGTCGCTGCTGGCGCCGATGCCGGGTTCGGTGGTCACGGTCCTGGCCGAGGCCGGGCAGCACGTCAGCGCCGGCGACCCGGTGCTGGTGCTGGAGGCGATGAAGATGCAACACACCGTGGCCGCCCCGGCCGACGGGGTGGTCAGCGACCTGCCGGTCTCCGCCGGCCACCAGGTCGCGGCCGGCGACGTGCTGGCCGTGGTCTCGCCCGGGTCGAACGACGAACGAGGAGGAACCCCATGAGCCAGCCGACGAGCGGGACCGCATTCACCGAGGCCGAGGAGCGGCGTACCCTCCGGCGGGAGGTGTCCCGCCTCGCCGAGGCGCACGGCGGCCGGGAGTACTTCGCCCGGCAGGCGCGCTCGGGTGGCAAGACCACTGACCTGTGGCTGGCGATCGGGAAGGCCGGCTACCTGGGGGTCAACATCCCCGAGGAGTACGGCGGCGGTGGCGGCGGGATCGGTGACACCGCGGCGGTGTGCGAGGAGCTCGCGGCGCAGGGTTGCCCGCTGTTGATGATGGTGGTCTCGCCGGCGATCTGTGGCAGCGTGATCGCCCGGTTCGGCACCGACGAGCAGAAGCAGCGCTGGCTGCCCGGCATTGCCGACGGCACCTTCACGATGGCCTTCGCGATCACCGAGCCCGACGCCGGGTCCAACTCCCACCGGATCACCACCACCGCCCGCCGCGACGGCGACGCGTGGGTGCTGAACGGCCAGAAGGTCTACATCTCCGGCGTCGACGAGGCCCAGGCGGTGCTCGTGGTCGCGCGCACCGAGGACGCCCGGACCGGTAAGCTCAAGCCCTGCCTGTTCGTGGTGCCGACCGACGCCGAGGGGTTCGAGTACCACCCGATCGAGATGGAGATCGTCTCCCCGGAGCAGCAGTTCCAGGTCTTCCTCGACGACGTGCGCCTCCCCGACGACGCGCTGGTGGGCGACGAGGACGCCGGGCTGGTGCAGCTCTTCGCGGGCCTGAACCCGGAACGGATCATGGCCGCGTCCTTCGCCACCGGCCTGGCCCGCCACGCCCTGGACAAGGCGACGGCGTACGCGAAGGAGCGCACGGTCTTCCAGGACCCGATCGGCGCCCACCAGGCGATCGCCCACCCGCTGGCCGAGTCGCACATCGAGGTGGAGCAGGCGCGGCTGATGACCCAGAAGGCCGCGGCCCTGCAGGACGCGGGCGACGACATGGGAGCCGGTGAGGCGGCGAACATGGCCAAGTACGCCGCCGGCGAGGCCTGCGTGCGGGCCGTGGACCGCGCGGTGCAGACGCTGGGCGGCCACGGCATCACCACCGAGTACGGTGTCGCGGGTCTGCTGGTCGCCTCCCGGGTCACGCGGATCGCTCCGGTCAGTCGGGAGATGATCCTCAACTTCGTCGCCATGCACTCGCTGGGGCTGCCGAAGTCCTACTGAGCACGGCCGCGCAGGCACGCCGACGGTCGACTGAACGGGCGTGCCGGTGGCGGGGTCGGGTCAGGTTCGGCGGTGGAACCTGATGTCGCCGTCGGGGGTGTGCTTGGTGCGGTAGGTGGGGTCGTGGGCTCGGTGGTGGTGCCAGGAGCACAGCAGCATCCCGTCGGCGAGGTCGGTGCGGCCGCCGGCGGCCCAGGGGTCCTTGGCGTGGTGGGCCTCGCACCAGGTGGCGGGGATCCGGCAGCCGGTGGCGCGGCAGGTGGGGTGGTGCAGGGCCATGGCGAGCTTCTGGGCGCCGGAGAACAGTCTCTGCTTCCG
>CAZRKV010000303.1:0-3167 GCA_964600305.1 uncultured Nocardioides sp.
GACGTACTGGCGGTAGAGGTCCTCGGCCTGGGGGACCTCGTAGGCGTAGTCGTTGGACTCCGCCTCGATCTCGCGGCCGTCGATCCCGCCCTCGGCGTTGAGCCAGTCGACGTAGGCGAGCATGCCCTCGTTGTAGGGCGTGCCCACGTCGCCGGTGGCGCCGGTGCGGTCGGCGATCATGCCGACGGGGATCGGCCCGTCGCCGTCGTCGGCTCCTCCTCCACCGCCGCCACAGGCGGTCAGTCCCAGGGCCAGCGCGGACCCGGTGGCCACGAGGGCCAGGCGCTTGGTGCGGGTCATGGTGTCTCCTTCGTTGGTGACTTCGTGGTGGGTGTGCAGCGTCGGTCGCGACCGCGTCGTGACGGGGGCTAGTAGCGGAAGGGCCAGTAGCGGAAGTACTCCTTGACCCGCTCCCAGAGCCGGTTGAGCCCGCGGGGCTCGATGATCAGGAAGAGGATGATGACCAGGCCGAAGGTGCCGTTCTGGATCGCCGGGAGCTGGGCGGACAGGAAGGGCACGGCCCCGCTCACCGAGTCGGCGAAGGAGCGGATCAGCACCGGCAGCAGGGTGATGAAGATGGCGCCGTACACGGCACCGGCGATGCTGCCCAGGCCGCCGACGATGATCATGGCCAGGTAGAGGATGGAGACCTCGAGGGTGAACTTCTCCCAGGTCACCACCTCGGTGTAGTGCGCGGTGAGGGCCCCGGCCAGCCCCACGAAGCCCGATGACACCGCGAAGGAGGTCAGCTTCGCGCGGGTGAGGTTCACACCGATCGCCTCGGCGGCGATGTCCTGGTCGCGCACCGCCATGAACGACCGGCCCACCCCGGTGCGGAACAGGTTGCGGCCCGCCATCACCGCCAGCCCGGCGAGCACGACCAGGATCCAGTACCACTGGTACTGGAAGACGTCGCGGCCGCCGAGCTCCCAGCCGGCGAAGCCGAACCGCTCGACGTTGAGGTAGCCGACCCCCTGGGTCAGCCAGTCGCCCGGGTCGCGCCGGATGACGAACTCGATGATCTGCTGGCTGGCCAGGGTCGCGATCGCCAGGTAGAGGCCCTTGAGCCGCAGGCCGGGCAGCCCGAAGAAGGTCCCGACCACGGCCGTCAGGAGCACGGCCAGGAGGATCGCCAGCGGGGCCGGTAGCCCGATCCGGTCGGAGAGGATCACCGAGGTGTAGGCCCCGACGGCGAGGAAGCCGCCCTGTCCCAGCGAGATCTGGCCGGTGAAGCCGGTGAGGATGTTCAGCCCGACCGCGCCGATGACGGCGATCAGGGCCGTGTTGACCACCGACATCCAGTAGTTGTCGAGGACCTGGGGCACCACCAGGATCGCGACGCCGACGAGGGCCAGGCGGACGTACTCGGCCCGGGTGGCCCGCAGGGCGAGCTCCGAGGCGTAGGAGCGGTGGTGGACACCGGTCGCGGTCATCGGCATGTCAGCTCACACCCTCTCGATCCGGGTCTCGCCGAAGATGCCGTACGGCTTGACCAGCAGGATCAGCACCAGCACGACGTACGGCACCACCGTCGCCAGGCCGGGATCGAAGTAGTTGGCGGTCCCCTGCTTCAGCAGGCCGATCAGCAGGCCCCCGACGACGGTGCCGGGCACGGAGTCCAGGCCCCCGAGGATCACCACCGGGAAGACCAGCAGCCCGAAGGCGGCGATGTTCTGGTCGACCGCCGAGATGTCGGCCAGCAGCACGCCGGCGATCAGCGCGGAGACGGCGGCCAGCGCCCACGCCATCGCGAAGATCCGGCGTACCGAGATGCCCATCGTCATCGCCGCCTGCTGGTCGTCGGCCACCGCCCGCATCGCGATGCCGTGCCGGGACTTGCGGAAGAAGACGGTGAAGGCGGTGAGCACCACGGCCGCGATCAGGATCACCACCAGCCGGTTCAGCGGCACGGTCGCGCCGAGCACGTGCACCGACCCGGTCGGCAGGACGGCCGGCATCTCCTTCGGGCGGGTGCCGTAGAACATCTGGACCACCGCGTTGAGCAGCGAGGAGAGCCCGATCGTCACCATGATGATCGAGATCGCGCTCTCGCCGATCATCGGTCGCAGGATCAGCCGCTCCACGAGGACACCGAGCGCGGTGGCCACCACCACCCCGACGACGACGGCCACCACCAGCGGCAGCCCCAGCACCACGAACGCGGTGTAGAACATGTACGCCCCGACGAGGAGGAACTCCCCCTGGGCGAAGTTGATCACGGACGTGGCCTTGTAGATCAGCACGAAGCCGAGCGCCGCGAGGGCCAGGATGGTCCCGTCGGCGAGGCCGTAGGCCAGCGTGGTGACGGCGGTGCTCAACGGCGGCCACTCCAGACCGCTCGGCGACCCCGGCCCTCCGGGATCTGGTAGCTGGTCAGGTCGAAGATGTCCAGGTCGAGCTCGCGGGTGACCGAGCTGCCGTCCTGGTAGGTCACCTGGCTGCGCACGGCCACGCTGTCCTCACCCCGGCGCAGGGCGGCGATGATGTCGGCGTACCGCTCGTCGATGACGTTGCGGCGCACCTTGCGGGTGCGGGTGATCTCGTCGTCGTCGGGGTCCAGCTGCTTGTGCAGCAGGAGGAAGCGCTGGACCCGGATCGCCTCCGGGAGGTCCTCGTTGGCCCGGGTGATCTCCTCGGCCAGCAGGTCGTAGACCTCCGGCTTGGCCGCCAGGTCGGTGTAGGTCGTGTACCCGATCCGCTGGTGCTCGGCCCAGGACCCGACGGTCCCCGGGTCGAGCACGACCATCGCGGTCATCCCCTGCCCGGCCTCCTCGGGACCGAAGACCACCGCCTCCTCGACGTACGGCGAGAACTTCACCTTGTTCTCGATGAACGCGCTGGAGTAGCGCGTCCCGTCGGGGGCGACGAGCACGTCCTTCTTGCGGTCGATGACCACCAGGTGGTCGTGCTCGTCGAGGTAGCCCGCGTCGCCGGTGTGCAACCACCCCTCGGCGTCGACCGCCTCGGCCGTGGCCTCGGGGTTCTCGTGGTAGCCCCGGAACACCGACGCCGACCGGAGCAGGATCTCCCCGTCGTCGCTGATCCGCAGGTCGGTGCCGGGGATGGCGGTGCCGACGGTGTGGAACGCGATGTCGTCGTCGCGGTGCACCACGGCGATGCCGCAGATCTCGGTCTGGCCGTAGATCTGCTTGAGGTTGACCCCGATC
>CAZRKV010000304.1:0-3157 GCA_964600305.1 uncultured Nocardioides sp.
GCCGGGTTCTACTTCTGGTGGCCCAAGATGACCGGCCGGATGCTCGACGAGCGGCTGGGCAAGATCCACTTCTGGTTGCTGTTCGTGGGCTTCCACACCACCTTCCTCGTGCAGCACTGGCTGGGTGTGGAGGGCATGCCCCGGCGGTACGCCGACTACCTGCCCGAGGACGGGTTCACCGTGCTCAACCAGGTCTCCACGATCGGCTCGTTCCTGCTGGGCGCCTCGATGCTGCCGTTCTTCATCAACGTCTGGGTCTCCCGGCGCAATCCGGTCGTGGGCATCGACGACCCGTGGGGCTGGGGGCGCTCCCTGGAGTGGGCCACCAGCTCGCCGCCGCCGCGCCACAACTTCACCGAGCTCCCCCGCATCCGGTCGGAGTCCCCGGCCTTCGACCTGCACCACCCGGAGGTCGCGGCGCTCGAGCTGGACCAGAACGCCGCCGGGCGGAAGGGCGGTGCGGTCGACGCCCCGGACATGGCGGGGCGTGAGAACGTCACCGGGGGGCCGGAGACCGGCAAGCGCAGCGACCACACCGAGGAGGAGGGCCGATGAGGACCGAGGCATGGATCTTCGCGATCACGTCGGCGTTCTTCGTCGTGGTGGCGCCGGCGTACTGGTTCATCGCCGGCGACCCGACGGGCACGACCGCCTTCATCATGGCCGCGTTCCTGGGCATCATGATCACGGGCTACCTGGGCTTCCACGCCTCCAAGATGGACGCCCGTCCCGAGGACCGCAGCGACGGTGAGGTGGTCGAGGGGGCCGGCGAGCTCGGGTTCTTCCCGCCGTACTCCTGGTGGCCGCTGTGGATCGGCCTGGCCTGGGCGGTCTGCGCGGTGGCGATCGCGATGACGCTGTGGTGGATGCTGCTCATCGGCGGGGTCCTGCTCGTCCTCGCGCTCGGCGGATGGGTGTTCGAGTTCTACCGGGGGGAGTTCGCGCACTGAGCGCGTGGCGCCGTCCCGCCGCCGCCCTCGCGGCGGTGCTGCTGGTCGTCCTGGTGGCCGCCTGCGACGCGTCCGACCAGGGTGGTACCGGCGCGTCCGCGGCCGGCGGAGACGACCAGGCGCCCCCGGTCGAGCTCGGGCTCAACGTCGAGGACGGCGCGAACCAGGTCCCGGTCAGCACCCTGCTCCGGGTGGACGCCTCCGGGGGGTCGCTCGACCGCGTGCGGGTGCGCAGCAGTGAGGGCCCGGTGCCCGGCCGGCTCGTCGAGGGCGGGACCCGCTGGCAGGCGCGTGAGCGCCTGGAGCCGGGGACGGCGTACACCGTGCGGGCCGTGGCCGAGGGGGCGGCGGGGGAGCAGGCCCAGCGGCAGCGCTGGCGGTTCCGGACCGTCGACCTGGGGCTGGACCGCCAGACCTACGCCTCGGTGGCGCCGCTGGACGGCGAGACCGTGGGCGTCGGGATGCCGGTGATCGTGCAGTTCGACATCCCCGTCACCGACCGGGCCTCCATCGAGCGGCACCTCGAGGTCCGCGCGGAGCCGGAGCAGACCGGTAGCTGGCACTGGGTCGACGACTCCGAGGTGCACTGGCGCCCGAAGGAGTACTGGGAGGCCGGCACCGACGTGGTCGTGGACGTGGACATCAACGGCGTCCCGGCCGGTGGCGGCATCTTCGGCCAGGACGATCGGCGCGTGGCGTTCACGGTGGGGGAGCGGGTGATCCACCGGATCGACGTCGACCGCCACCGCATGCGCACGTTCATCGACGGCGACCCCGCCCGGACGATGCTGATCAGTGCCGGCAAGCAGGGCTGGGAGACCCGCTCGGGCACCAAGGTGATCATGGCCAAGCACCGCCACAAGACGATGGACGCCGCCACGCTCGGGGTGGAGGAGGGCGACCCGGAGTACTACAACATCGAGGACGTCGAGTACGCCCTGCGCGTGACCCACTCCGGGGAGTTCCTGCACGCCGCCCCGTGGTCCGCCGGGTCCCAGGGCTCGGCCAACGTCAGCCACGGCTGCGTCGGGATGCGCACGTCGGCCGCGCGCTGGGTCTACGACAACACCAAGCGCGGCGACGTCGTCGAGGTCACCGGCACCGACCGCCAGATGAGCCTCTACAACGGCTGGGGCGACTGGAACACTTCCTTCGCCGACTACCGCACCGGCTCCGCCCTCTGACCCCGCCGACTCGGCCCTTCGGCACCGTCGAGTCGGCCCTAAGGCACCGTCGAGTCGGCCCTAGCGTCCGCGCAGGTGCTCGGACCTGGCCCGCCGGAGCCGATGCTCGGCGTCCTGCCGCGGACCGAAGACGTTCTCCTTCACGAACACCTCGATCCGGTAGGCCCGTTCCGTCCGCAACCAGGTACGCCGGGCCTCGTCGTGCTCCTGCTGCTCGGGGCTGGAGTCGTACGCCTCCCCGTCGTACTCGGCTCCGAAGCGCTCCGCCTCGAGTCCCAGGTCGATGTAGTACGCGACGAGCCTACGGGCGTCGAGCACCGGGATCTGCAGTTCCGGCTCGGGCAGCCCGGCGGCGTACCACCGCAGGCGGAGCGCGGACTCACCGAACGAGGCCGCGCGCCCGTCACCGAGCGGCGCGACGCACCGCAGGGTGGTCACCCAACGGTGGCCGCGGAAGCGCTCGACCTCGGCGAGCAGCTCCTCCTTCGAGAATGCGCCGAGGCGGAGCATCTGGTCGATCGCGGCGAGTGCCAGGTCGTGGTTGCGCACCCGCCCGAGATCGAGAGCCGTCCGCAGTGGGGTGGTCACGAAGATGCCGTGGACGTAGGTCAGGTCCCGCGGCAGGATGAACCGCTCGCCGCCGCGAGCAATGGCGTTCTCGATGCGGCCGTCGCCGGTGTGGTTGACCACGGTGACCGGCGGCGTGCCCAGGTGGTCGCCGGGCGCCATCGCCGCCCCGGCTCCGTGCAGCCAGGCGGCGGTGCGGTCGGCGACGAAACACCCCGGTGGTACGACGAGGCTCAGGGCCGTGGCGCGCAGGTGAAGGTCGTCGGGGACATGGGAGGCGACGTAGAGGCCGCGCACCAGGCGCCTCAGCGCTCCCGCCTCGGTGAGGTGGAGCAGCTGGCGCTTGGGCACCCCGGCCGAGCGGGCCATCGCCGCCGTGAAGGGCAGCTCCGGGATCGAGCGGCCACCTGTGCGGGAGGGGCAGGCAGGGCGTGGGCTGGCGAGTCAACTGTCTCA
>CAZRKV010000305.1:0-3125 GCA_964600305.1 uncultured Nocardioides sp.
CACCTCGGACTCGTCGATGTAGTCCACGCCGAGGCTCTGCAGCACCTGCGCCTCGGCGAAGTGGCCGATCCGCGCCTTGGCCATCACCGGGATCGAGACCGCCTCGACGATGCCGTCGATCATGTCGGGGTCACTCATGCGGGAGACCCCTCCCTGCGCCCGGATGTCGGCCGGGACCCGCTCGAGCGCCATCACGGCGACGGCCCCGGCGTCCTCGGCGATCCTGGCCTGCTCGGGGGTGACGACGTCCATGATCACGCCGCCCTTCAGCATCTCGGCCATCCCGCGCTTCACGCGCGTGGTGCCGGTGTGGGGCGCCTGGGGGGCAGGGTCCTGCGCGCTGGTGTCGGCCATGGCCCCAAGGCTAGTCCGTGCCCTCCCGGCGGACCACGCCGTCCGGATGCCGGGCTACTGCCCGGAGCCGGCCGCCTCGGCCAGCGCCTGCCGGCGTACCACCCACACCCGCTGCACGACGGTCACGGTGCTGGCGACGGCCAGCACCCACAGGGTGAGGTGCATGAGGATCGGCAGCGAGAAGATCGCACCCAGCCCCGTCATGACCAGGATGCTCACCAACCGGTCGGCGCGCTCGGCGACCCCGACCTTGACCTCGTAGCCGAGCGCCTCGCCCCGGGTGCGGGCGTACGACGTCACGCTGCCCATCACCAGGCAGACCAGCGCGAGCACCATGTAGAGCACCGAGTCGCCGGGCCCGGCGAAGTAGAGCACCAGGCCTCCGAAGACCGCGGCGTCACCGATCCGGTCGAGCGTGGAGTCGAGGAAGGCCCCGAAGCTGCTCGTCCGGCCGGTCAGGCGGGCCATGTGCCCGTCGATCAGGTCGCTGAAGACGAACGCGGTGATCACCAGGACCCCGGTCAGCAGCATCCCCTGCGGGAAGAACACCAGCGCGCCGGTGGCGACACCGAGGGTGCCCACGAGGGTGACCACGTCCGGGCTGACGCCCAGCCTGATCAACAGGCGCGCGATCGGGGAGATGACCTTCGTCCAGAAGGCGCGGAAGCGTTCCATCATGGCGGGAGCAGGCTACCGGCCCACCCGCGCCGCGGGGTTCACGCCTCGCGCAGGGCGTCGGCGAGCTCTGCGACCGCCGTCGGGCGTCCGGCCACCGACCAGGTGTAGCCACGCACCTCGACCTGCTCGGTGGTGCCCCCCGCACCCAGCACCAGCCCCTGCCCGGGGAGCCAGTCCCACGGCGGCACGGTGTGCTGGAACCAGCACCCCAGCCGGCCCTCGGCGACCGCGACCAGGTCCATCGAGCCCGAGCCGAGCATCCGGATCGTCGACGCCCGGGTGGCCGCGCGCTGCCACGGCTCCACGACGTCGACGGTCGAGTAGTAGGTGGTGTGGAGGTAGGTGCCCACGCCCACCTCCCCGGCCGGCGCGTCCGCCGGGATCGGCAGGGGTACGCCGTCCCGCGTCGTCGGCAGGTCCGGTCCCCCCACCCAGGTCACCTGCTCCTCCGGGTCGTGCACCGCCCCGAGGAGGACCCCGGTCGCGTCGTCACGCAGCGCGAGGGCCGAGCACCAGTGGGAGATCCCGTGCACGAAGTTCCAGGTGCCGTCGACCGGGTCGATCACCCAGGTCCGCCCGGAGCGGCCCGGGACGTCGTCCCCCTCCTCCCCCACGATCCCGTCGTCGGGACACTCCTCGCGCAGGCGGCGGCGTACCAGCTCCTCGGCGGCGTGGTCGGCCTCGGTGACCAGGTCCGAGATCGAGGTCTTCTGCTCGGCTGCCAGGCCCTCCAGCCGCATCCCCCGGGCCAGCTGGCCGGCGTCGTGGACCAGCGACGCGGCGAGCTCGGCGTCGCGGTCGATCGGTCGCGGTGCTCCCACGGCGGTGCCTACCCCGCCCCGCCCCAGGACCGGGCCAGGAGCCTGCGGGTGTCGCCCAGCAGCTCCGGGAGGGTCTTGGTGCGGCCGATGATCGGCATGAAGTTCTGGTCGCCGGCCCACCGGGGCACCACGTGCTGGTGCAGGTGCGCGGAGATCCCGGCCCCGGCGATGGCGCCCTGGTTGATCCCGACGTTGAACCCCTCGGCCCGGGAGACGCCACGGATCGTGCGCATCGCCGTCCGGGTGAGGTCGGCCACCTCGAGGGCCTCCTCGTCGGTGGTCTCGGTGTAGTCGGCGATGTGCCGGTAGGGGCAGATCATCAGGTGCCCCGGCGCGTAGGGGTAGAGGTTGAGCACGGCGTAGCACCGCTCCCCGCGGTGGACCACGAGACCGTCCTCGTCCCCCAGCCGGGGGATCCGGCAGAAGGGGCACTCCCCCGTCGAGGCGTCGGCCGGCTTGTTCTCCCCCCGGATGTAGGCCATCCGGTGGGGCGTCCAGAGGCGGTCGAGCCCGTCGACCTCGCCGATCCCGTCCTGGTGCACCTGCTCGACCACGCTCAGACCTGCTCCCGAGACTCGACCGCCGCCAGCACCCGTTCGATCGCGGCGTCCACGGGGATGCCGTTCTCCTGCCCACCGTCGCGGTAGCGGAACGAGACGGCACCGGCCTCCACGTCGTGGTCACCGACGATCATCATGAACGGAACCTTCTGCACCTGGGCGTTGCGGATCTTCTTCTGCATCCGCTCGTCGGTCTCGTCGACCTCGACCCGCAGCCCGGCCCGGCGCATCCTCCGGGCCACCTCGTACACATGGTCGAGGTGCCGCTCGGCCACCGGGATGCCCACCACCTGGACCGGGGCGAGCCACGGGGGGAACGCCCCCGCGTAGTGCTCCACCAGCACGCCGATGAAGCGCTCGATCGAACCGAACTTGGCCGAGTGGATCATCACCGGCTGCTGGCGGGACCCGTCGTCGGCCTGGTACTCCAGCCCGAACCGCTCCGGCTGGTTGAAGTCGTACTGGATCGTCGACATCTGCCAGCTGCGGCCGATCGCGTCGCGCGCCTGCACCGACACCTTGGGCCCGTAGTACGCCGCCCCGCCGGGGTCGGGCACCAGCTCCAGCCCCGATCCCTCGCAGGCCGCACGGAGCACCTCGGTCGCGGTCTCCCACTGCTCGGGGGACCCGATGAACTTGTCGCTGTCGTCGTCGCGCGTGGACAGCTCGAGGTAGAAGTCGTCGAGACCGAAGTCCCGCAGCAGCCCGAGGA
>CAZRKV010000306.1:0-3116 GCA_964600305.1 uncultured Nocardioides sp.
AGACGTACTTGGGCTGGAAGTGGATGTCGGCGATGACCGGGATCTGGGAGTGCTGCGCGATCTCCGGAAGCGCCGCGGCGTCGTCCTGGCTCGGGCAGGCCACGCGCACGATGTCGCAGCCGGCGGCGGTGAGCTCCGCGATCTGCTGCAGGGTGGAGTTCACGTCCGCGGTGACCGTCGTGGTCATCGACTGCACCGAGACGGGGTGCTCGCTCCCGACACCGACGGACCCGACCCGGATCTGGCGCGTGGGTCGCCGGGGGGCGAGCACGGGCGGGGGTGCTTCAGGCATGCCGAGGCTCACGGACGTCATGCGTCGATCCTACGTGGCGGGCCGGTGAGGTCAGGAAACCAGGCGGATCGGGACGACGAGGTCGCCCACGATGAGCACCACGCCCATCACCAGCAACGAGAGCCCGACCACGTAGGCCACCGGGAGCAGCTTGGCGACGTCGACGAAGCCGGGGTCGGGACGGCCCCGCAGCCGCGCGAACCCGCGCCGTACCGCCTCGTAGAGCGCCCCGGCGATGTGGCCGCCGTCCAGCGGCAGCAGCGGGAGGAAGTTGAACATGCCGATGAAGAAGTTGAAGCCCGCGATCAGCGTCAGCAGGAAGACGGTCTTCTCCGCCACCGGGAAGGCCTCGTGCGAGACCGTCTCGCCGGCCAGGCGCCCGCCTCCGACGATGCTGACGGGGCTGTCGGCCGCGCGCTCCTCGAGGCCGACGACGGCGCGGGCCACGCCCCACACCTTGACCGGGAGGTCGGCCATGGCCTCGACCGTGCGCACCGTCATGTGGCCCATCTCGCCCAGGGTGTAGAGCGGGCCCCCGGTGACGGGGCTGGCTTCGGGGGTGACGCCCAGGAAGCCCACCTCCCGCAGGGTCTGGTCCTCCATCGAGGTGGGTCGCGCCTCGACCGTGGTGCTGGTGGTCGTGGTGTGCCGGGTGCCGTCGCGCTCGTAGACGATCGTCGCCTCGTCCGCGTCGTTGTTGCGCACGAGCTGCTGGAACTGCTCCCAGTCCTCGATCGACGTGCCGTTGAAGGCGAGGATCCGGTCCCCGGGCAGCAGGCCGGCGGCCGCGGCGGGCGACGGGTCGTCGGCCTCGGTGCACTCCCGGCCGGCCTCGCTGTAGGGGATCACGCACTCGGAGACCGAGGAGAGCACCGGGGCCCCCGGGTCGGGCTCGACGTCGTTGGGGTTGCCGTAGGTCGCGAACACGCCCGCGAAGACCAGGAAGGCGATCAGCAGGTTCACCGAGGGTCCCCCGGCCATCACGACGACCTTCTTCCACCACGGGAGCCGGTAGAAGAGCCGGTCGTGGTCCTCCGGCCCCACCAGCTCCCACTCGGCGGCACGGGCGTCGGAGACCAGCTGCGTGAACAGGCCGGTGTTGGACTTGCGGACCCGGTAGACCGGTTCCCCCGACTCGTCGACCCCGAGCTCCTCGGCCTCGTCGGCCTCGGCGCCCGGGGGCAGCATGCCGACGATCTTGACGTAGCCCCCCAGGGGGATCGCCTTGAGGCCGTACTCGGTCTCGCCGCGCCGCCGGCTCCACACCGTGGGACCGAAGCCGATGAAGTACTGGGTGACCTTCCCGCCGAACCGCTTCGCGGGGATCATGTGGCCCAGCTCGTGCAGGCCGATCGAGGCGAGGATCGCGAACACGAAGATCAGCACGCCGAGCGTGTAGTACAGAGTCGCCATCACTTCTCGGCGGTCCCTTCCGGGTCAAGGGCGGGTCACGGGGTGGTCAGCCGGCGCCGATCAGCCGCCCGGCCAGCTCGCGCGCCCAGGCATCGGCGGCGAGCACGTCGTCGACGGTCAGCTCCTCCCCCGAGCCTACGTCCTGCGACCGCATCACGTCGGCCACCGTGGGAACGATGCGCGTGAACGGGAGCCGCTCCTCCAGGAAGGCCGCGACGCACACCTCGTTCGCCGCGTTGTAGACCGCGGGGGCCGTGCCGCCGCGCTCCCCCGCCTCCCGGGCCAGGGAGACGGCCGGGAAGGCCTCGTCGTCGAGCGGGAAGAACTCCCAGGTCTCCGGCCGGGTCCAGTCGCACCCCGGCGCCGCGTCGGGCACCCGGTGCGGCCAGGCGAGGCCCATCGCGAGCAGGAACATCATCGTCGGCGGGCTCGCCTGCAGGAGTGTGGATCCGTCCACGAACTCCACCATCGAGTGCACCACCGACGTCGGGTGCACCACCACGTCGATCCGGTCGAAGGGCACGCCGAACAGCAGGTGCGCCTCGATCACCTCCAACCCCTTGTTGACCAGGGTGGCGGAGTTCACCGTGATCACCGGCCCCATCGACCAGGTGGGGTGGTCCAGCGCGTCGGCCACGGAGACGTCGGCCAGCTGCTCCCGGCTCCGGCCGCGGAAGGGCCCGCCGCTCGCGGTCAGCACCAGGCGGCGTACCTCCTCGCCCCGGCCGCCGCGCAGGCACTGGGCGATCGCGGAGTGCTCGGAGTCGACGGGCACGATCTGGCCCGGTCGGGCGAGCCGGGTGACCAGGGGCCCGCCGATGATGAGCGACTCCTTGTTGGCCAGGGCCAGGGTGTTGCCCGCCTCCAGGGCGGCCAGGGTCGGCCGCAGGCCCACGGCCCCGGTGATCCCGTTGAGGACGACGTCGCAGGCGATCCCCGCCGCCTCGATCGAGGCCTCCTCCCCCAGTCCCGAGTACGCCGGGGAGAACTCGCGCACCTGCTCCTCGAACAGCTCGGCGTGCGAGCCGCCGGCCGTGAGCCCCACGACCCGGAAGCGACCCGGGTCCGCCCGCACCAGGTCCAGGGCCTGCGTGCCGATGGAGCCGGTGGAGCCGAGGATGACTATGTCGCGGGGGGTCCCGGGCTCCGGGGGCTCGGGGCTGTCTCGATGTCAGTCCACGCGGGCCATTGTCCACGTGCTCCGACCGGGCGCGGTCGGGGCTCAGGCCTCGGAGGCCGCCAGCTGCCCGCAGGCGCCGTCGATCTCCTGGCCCCGGGTGTCGCGGACCGTGGTCGGGATCCCGCGGGCCCGGAGCCGGCGCACGAACTCCTCCTCGTCCTCCGGACGCGAGGCGGTCCACTTCGAGCCCGGGGTGGGGTTCAGGGGGATCAGGTTGACGTGCACCCAGCC
>CAZRKV010000307.1:0-3065 GCA_964600305.1 uncultured Nocardioides sp.
ACCCGTTCGACCTCACCAAGGTGTGGCCCAAGGGCGACTACCCGCTGATCGAGGTCGGCGAGTGGGAGCTCAACCGCAACCCCGACAACTACTTCGCCGAGGTCGAGCAGGCCGCCTTCACCCCCGCGAACGTCGTGCCCGGGATCAGCTTCAGCCCGGACAAGATGCTGCAGGGGCGCCTGTTCTCGTACGGCGACGCGCAGCGCTACCGCCTCGGTGTCAATCACCACCAGATCCCGGTGAACTCGCCCAAGGCGGCGCCGCAGACGAACAGCCCGCACCGCGACGGCCAGATGCGGGTGGACGCCAACGGCGGCTCGACCCCGGGGATCGTGCCGAACTCCTACCAGCGGTACAACGACCAGCCGCAGTACCGGGAGCCGGCCCTCGCGGTGGGCGACGTCGCCGACCGGTACAACTTCCGGGAGGACGACGACAACTACTTCGAGCAGCCCGGCAACCTGTTCCGGCTGATGGACGCCGAGCAGCAGGCGCGCCTGTTCGCCAACACCGCCCGGGCCATCGACGGGGCCTCGGAGGCCACCATCGAGCGCCACATCCACAACTGCACCCAGGCCGACCCGGCCTACGGTGAGGGCGTGCGCAAGGCGATCGAGGCGCTGAAGGCCGGCAGCCTCGACGACACGGACGTGAACACCGACTCGGCCTGACGGCTCGCTCGATCCGTTCGGCGGGCCCGGGAAACTCACTTGCCGAGGCTGCGGCGCCGGTCCCAACATGGGGCCGGCGCCGTCGTCGTATCCTCGTCTCGATCAGGAGAGTCCCATGGTCCTCGCCCGGCTGGCTGACCGGTTCCTACGCACACCGGCCCTCGCCCGCGCCCCGATCCACCTCTTCGACGTCCGCCTGGGCTGGGTCTTCGGCGGCAGGATGCTGATGCTCGAGCACACCGGCCGCAAGAGCGGGCAGCCACGCCAGGTGGTTCTCGAGGTGATCGAGCGCCCGGCGCCGGGTGTCCACCGCGTGGTGTCGGGCCTGGGGCGGGACTCGCAGTGGTTCCGCAACATCTCGGTCGAGCCACGGGTGCGGATCTCGGTGGGTCGCCGGCACCGTCAACCGGCCACCGCCGCGATCCTGACTCCGGAGGGGGGCAGGGCGGCGCTGGAGGCTTACGCGGTGAGCCATCCGCGGGCGTGGGCCACGCTCGAACCCGTCGTACGCCGTTCGACCCCGGACGGGGAGGACGTCGGCGAGGCGATACCCGTCATCGACATCCACCTGGATCAGGCGGCGTAGTTCTTCGCGTCCTCACCGGTGCGTGATGTTCGTCGTCGTGTGAGGCATCCCTTCGAGATGTTTCTCAAAGGATCATTCTCCGGGTCTTGTGGGAACAGCCAGAACCATGACACCACGCACTCGCAAGCGCACCTACTTCCTCATGATGGGTGCCTGCATCGGCCTGATCCTGCTCGCGTGGAACGTCGTACGCCACTGGTCGACCACCTGGGCAGTGATCCTGTCCGTGATCGCGGCGCTCCTGGCCCCGGCCGCGGTGATCGTGGGCAACAAGGGGGTGGTCAGGGATGACGAGTCCGGCACCCGGGGAGGAGGCTGACCCAGAACGCGCGGGGCGACACTACGGACTATCACAATGTCCGGTCTGAGCGAGATCAGGCCCGTTCCGATCGATTGTGATAGTTCGGAGTGACGCTCGCCCAGGGAGGGCGCCCGGGCCGGGGTCGCGCGGTGGTCAGTCGCCGGCGGCGTACTGCAGCTCGGCGCTCATCGCCTCGACCAGCTTCTCCAGCCCGGTGAAGGGGCGCGCCATCACGGTGAACTCGGTGATCTTGCCGTCCTCGTCCCAGGAGATCATGTCGACGCCGTGGACGAGGAGCCCGTCGAGCTCGGCGGTGAACTCCAGGACGGCCGAGGAGTCGCCGTACCACTCGTGCCGGTAGCGCAGCGTCGGGCCGAGCACGGCCATGGCGGCGGCGAGGTAGGCAGTCGTCACCACCTTGCCCTCCTGTGGCGCGTGCACGGCGGGGGAGTGGAAGACCGCGTCCTCGGCGAGCAGGTCCTCCAGCCCGGAGGGGTCGAGCTTCGCGACGAGCTCGTGCCAGCGGTCGATCGTTGCAGGACGGTCCATGGCCCCAGTGTGCCCGATCCGCGCCGCGGGTCGACGAGCACCCGTGCCTCCCCCTTGACTCGTTCCAGATCGCGGAGGAACGTGGGTGGGGCCATGAGGTCCCCGACTGACCGCGTACGGGGTGCCGGCATGCGGGTCACCCGTCCGCGGACCACGATCCTGGAGTGGCTGAGCGACCACCCCCACTCCACGGCCGAGCAGGTGCGCATCGGCGCCCGTGCCCGGCTCGGGTCGATCTCCACCCAGGCGGTGTACGACGTCCTCGGTGCCTTCGCGGACGCCGAGCTGGTGCGCCGCATCGAGCCGGCCGGGCATCCCGCCCGGTTCGAGTGCCGGACCGGCGACAACCACCACCACGTGGTCTGCCGCGGCTGCGGACGGACCGAGGACGTCGACTGCGCCGTCGGAGAGGCGCCCTGCCTGACCGCCGACGACGACCACCACTACGAGATCGACCAGGCGGAGGTCATCTACTGGGGCTGGTGCCCCGCCTGTCGTGGCACGGCACCGGCCCCGGCACACCCGGACGAGGAGGCAGCACCGTGAACGACCAGAAGTCCAACCCCACCACCACCGACGCCGGCATCGGCGTCGCCAGTGACGAGCACTCGCTCACCGTCGGGCCGGACGGGCCGATCCTGCTCCAGGACCACTACCTGATCGAGCAGATGGCCCAGTTCAACCGCGAGCGCATCGTGGAGCGGCAGCCGCACGCCAAGGGCGCCGGTGCCTTCGGTGTCTTCGAGGTGACCAACGACGTCAGCGAGTTCACCAAGGCGGCGGTCTTCCAGCCCGGCGCGAAGACACCGATGGTGGCCCGGTTCTCCACGGTCGCCGGCGAGCGGGGGAGCCCGGACACCTGGCGCGACCCGCGCGGCTTCGCGCTGAAGTTCTACACCGACGAGGGCAACCTGGACATCGTCGGCAACAACACGCCGGTCTTCTTCGTCCGCGACCC
>CAZRKV010000308.1:0-3060 GCA_964600305.1 uncultured Nocardioides sp.
GCAGTGTCGCCCCAGCACATCTCCGCGATGGACAGCACCGAGGCCATGTTCGCCCCGTTGCGGACGCGCCCCTCGCCGGAGTCCTCGGCCTCGTCACGCCGTACGCCGGCCGCGCCGGCCCCCTCGCTGGCCCCGGAGTCGGAGAGCCCGTCGATCATCGCGGCGAGCATGTCGAGCTCCTTGGGGTACTCGTGCTCGGCCCGGTCGTACTTCCGCGAGATCGGCCGCAACATGTTCATCGCGACCTGGTGGGCCTGGTCGACCAGGGTGCGGTGCTTCCTGGGTGTGTCGAGATTGATCATACGAGGACGCCTCCTTCCAGCAGGCCGATCGCGCGCAGGTCGCGGTACCACCGCTCCACGGGGTGCTCCTTGACGTAGCCGTGCCCGCCGAGGAGCTGGACGCCGTCGTTGCCGATCTGCATCCCCTTCTCCGCGCAGATCCGGCGGGCCAGGGCGACCTCGCGGCCGAAGTCCTGGCCGGCCGCTGCCCGGGCCGCGGCCTTGTAGGTGACCAGTCGCATGGCCTGCAGCTCGATGGCGATGTTGGCGACCATGAACGCCACGGACTGGCGGTGGCTGATCGGTTCGCCGAAGGCCTGGCGCTCGTTGACGTAGCCGGAGACGTAGTCCAGGACCGCCTGGCCGGTACCGACGGCCAGCGCGCACCAGGCGAGCCGGGAGAGCCGCACGCACTCGGTGTAGGTGGAACCGTCGGTCTCGCCGAGCAGGTTGCCGGCCGGCACCCGGACGCCGTCCAGCACCAGCCGGGTCATGCCGGCGGCGCGCACGCCCATCGCAGGGTCGCCCTCCACCTGGACGCCCGGGGTCCCGGACTCGACCAGGAGGAGGACGGGGGCACCCTCCAGGCGGGCCCCGACGACGAAGAGCTCGGCGTCAGCGCCCCGCGGCACCAGTGCCTTGACCCCGTCGAGACGGTAGCCGTCACCGTCGCGCACGGCGGTGGTCGCCGGCTCGAGCGCGTCGAAGAGCACGGTGGGCTCGGTCAGCGCCAGCGAGGCGGCGGGGACGTCCTCGCCGGTGAAGGCCGGCAGGTAGGTCTGCTGCTGCTCCTCGGTGCCCCACAGCGAGATCGCGGTGGCCACGGCGCCGGGCGCGAGCGCGGAGACCGCCAGGCCCATGTCGCCCCTGGCGAGGGCCTCCGCGACGAGGGTGCCGGCCATGGCCGAGCGCTCCTCCGAGATGCCGCCCAGCTGCTCGGGGACGCCCAGGATGGGCAGCCCGATCTCCGTGCTCGCCCCGAGCAGCTCCTGGGGGGCCGCGCAGGCCTCGTTCGCGTCCGCTGCGGCCGGCCGCACCATCTCCTCGGCGAACTCGGAGACCACGTCGACGAGCATCTGCTCGTCCTCAGTCGGGGTCAGGTCGAAGACGCCGCCCGGTCGCGCCGAGGGCACCCGCACGCCGCTCGCACCCTTCCGGCCCGACCTGGCGAAGGCCCGGCTGGCCCGGGCCGCGGTGCGGAACCCACCGCGGGTGACGGTGAAGACCGCCTGCTCGGTCTGGCGGCGCAGGCCGACGCGGTCCAGCAGATCGCTCTGCGCGAGCCGGTTGAGCGCGGCGACCGCGAAGCCGATCGGGTCGCGCGTCTCCTTCGACGACAGGCCGTGGCGCCCGCCTGCTCTGGTGACACGTTCGGTGAGGGACATGCGTCTGAATGTAACTCAGAGTTACACACCGTGCCACACCTCGTGGGGGTGGCGCAGGTCACTCACCCGGGCGAGACCGCCAGCACGTTCTCCAGGTCGGCCGCGTCCACCAGGGGGTCGTCGAGGTCCACGGTGATGCGCGAGT
Source organism: uncultured Nocardioides sp. (assembly GCA_964600305.1). Classification (GTDB taxonomy): domain Bacteria; phylum Actinomycetota; class Actinomycetes; order Propionibacteriales; family Nocardioidaceae; genus Nocardioides. Next base: position 1,812 of record CAZRKV010000308.1, read on the forward strand.
GCGCCATCAGCCGGGCGCGAGCCGTGATGGAGGAGCGCAGTGCCGGGTAGTGCCCCACCTCCGCCTCGCACAGCACCGTGCCGACGAAGCGGTTGCCCCGCGGCGAGATCGTCTCCAGGGCCTGCCCGGTGTGGATCTCACCCCGGCGGGCCATGAGCGCCAGGCGCGCGGACGTGCCGGTGCCGGTCGGACTGCGGCACAGCACGCCGGGGTGGACGTAGGTCGCGGACCGGGACTCCAGGCGCCCGTCCGTCGTGGTCTGGACCGGCCCCATGAAGTGGGCGAACGGCAGCGGCCCCACGTCACCCAGGTGGGGGTGCTCCTGCACCAGTCCCGGCCGGGCCGCGCGGACGAAGGCGTCCCCGAACGCGGTCAGCGCGATCTGCTCCTCGGGCGCGAGGGCGAAGCCGTGGCGATCGGCCTCGACCAGGGCGTAGTAGGCCCCGCTCCACACCAGGTCGAAGCGCACCCGCCCGTAGTGGGGCACCTCCACGACCAGGCCTTCGTCGGCGACGTACGCCGGCTCGCCCTGGGTGGTGATGGTGTCCACCCGGCCGTCGACGACCCGCGCGGCGACGTGGGCCAGGCCGGCCGGGGACTCCAGGACGACGTCCTGCAGGCCCTCGCGCATGGGGATCGCCCCGCTCTGCAGCAGGGCCGTGGCGGTGCAGATCGTGTTGGACCCCGAGTACATCGGGTAGCCCATCGCCTCCATGATCACGTAGCCGGCCGCGGCCTCGGGGTGCCCGGGCTCGACGATGAGGTCGACCGACATCGCCGGGTCGCCGTACGGCTCGGAGAGCAGCAGCCGCCGCAGCCCGTCACCGTCGCTCATCAGGTAGCGCGCCTTCTGCAGCGCCGTGGTGCCCGGGAGCGGCTCCACACCGGAGATGACGATCCGGCTGACGTCACCGCCGCACTGGGTGTCGATCAGCTCGAGCGTGCGCTCACGGGACAGCATGGCGGGCCCCCACCTCGTCCCAGTGCCGGTCGGGTACCACCACCAGGTTGCCGATGTAGGACTTGGCCATGAAGGCGCGCTGGGCGTCGTGGAAGTCCGAGAGCCGGAAGGTGCGGTCGAGCAGCGGTCGGATGTCGCCGTCCTCGATGTAGCGCACCAGCCGCCGGAAGGCGGTCCGGGTGCCCTGGGAGGAACCGTGCAGCTCGAGGTGCTTGAGGTAGACGGTGCGTAGATCCAGCTGCACCACGGGCCCGCCGATCGCGCCGGCGGTGGTGTACCGGCCCTCGG
>CAZRKV010000309.1:0-3040 GCA_964600305.1 uncultured Nocardioides sp.
CGGAGGTCGTGGTCGTGACCACCCCGCAGCAGGCCGCCGCCGAGGTGGCCGAGCGCGCCGGCACGATGGCCTCGATGATGCACCAGCGGGTGGTCGGCATCGTCGAGAACATGAGCTACCTGCCCTGCCCCCACTGCACCGAGAAGGGCGAGGACCACCGCATCGACCTCTTCGGCAGCGGTGGCGGCGACCGGGTCGCCGCCACGCTGAGCGGCCGGTTCGGCTACGACGTGCCGGTCCTGGGCCGGGTGCCCCTGGACGTCTCGCTGCGCGAGGGCGGCGACACCGGCAAGCCGATCGTCGAGTCCGACCCCACCTCCCCGGCGGCCGAGGAGCTCTCCCGCGTGGCGGACTCCCTGGCGGGCCGGGGTCGCGGACTGGCCGGGATGCAGCTGGGACTCACACCGACCGGCACCCGCTGAGCGACCCGTGTTCGGGGTCGGCCTGTCGGAGCTCGCCGTCCTGGCGTTCGTCGCCGTGCTCGTGGTCGGTCCCGACAAGCTTCCCGAGCTGGCCCGTCAGGCCGGCCGGTTGGTGCGCCAGCTGAGGCGACTGGCCACCAGCACCCGCGACGACCTCCGCGCCGAGCTCGGCCCCGAGTACGCCGACCTCGAGCTGCGCGACCTCGACCCGCGCGAGATCGTGCGCCGGCACGTCCTCGAGGCGATGGACGAGGAGGAGGAAGCCGCCCGGGACGCCCGCCGGCCGCGCCCCCTGGCCGAGGGCGAGGTGCCGCCGTACGACGTCGAGGCGACCTGAGGTTCACTCGACCGGCTCGCGGGACTGCACCGCGGCCAGCCCGGTGAACGGCACCAGCAGGTGGCGGGCACCGGTCCCCTCCCCCACCTCGACCTCCACGAAGTCGGCCCCGACCCGCTCCGGTCGCCCCTCCCGGCGCCGTCCGTCGACCAGGTGGACCAGGCAGGACGCCCCTGCGGCGGCCACCCGCCGCAGGGCGGAGCCGAGGGAGAGCCGGTGCACGGGTGACCACGCCTGCTCGGGCACCGCCCGGGCGCTGGCCCCGGCCACGCCGACGACGGCGTCGGTGCGCACGACCCAGTCCTGGCCGGTGTCCTCCAGCAGGCACCACCCGGCGCCCACGCGACGCAGCACCCCGCGCGCCACACCGCCGCCGGCGAGGTCGAGCACGAGGGTCGCGTCCACGCTGGCCAGCAGGCGGCCGAGCAGCTGGACCCCCGCGTACTCCGCCCGGCTCCGGTCGAGCAGCTCCACCTCGCGCTCGGCGTCGTAGAGCTCCTCGGCCCGGGCCTCCAGCTCGTCGAAGAGCCCGAACAGCTGCTCGTCCCACCGCACGACTCGTCCCCCTCTCGGTCCGGGCGAGAGCCTCGCACGGTCGCGCCGATGCTGTCACCACCTGTGGACAAGCCGTTGACGACGCGCACGAACCGTCCTTGAATGACGCAAACGGATGCAAACACACGGGTCAGGCATGGTGGATCTCGGGACCCAGGCCGCCTCCAGCGTGCCCGCCCACGAGCAGTGGAAGGAGCGGCCATGCCCAGGTCCCCACTCGTGACCGCGCCGGCGGACGTCGCCGTGCTGAACCCTCGTCCCACGGACCGCCCGGAGGTGCCCACCGGCTGCGTCCAGGGGACGCTCGCCCTGGAGCTCGAGCCCTGCCTCGACCCGCCCGAGCCCGGGGCCCTCCCCCGGCCGATCCCGGGCGGCGATGTCACGCCGGTGCCCGCACCGGTCCGCCGCGACCTCACGCGGTGGTGCCACCGCTTCGCCCAGGCGGCGATGGAGATCATCGGCGGCGACCGGCCGGCCAGCCAGCTGGTGCGGTGGACCACGCCCCGCGTGCACGCGGACCTGGACCGACGGGCCCGGCTCGTGGCGCGCGCCGGCGGCCACCGCCCCGGTGCGGGCCGACGCCGTCGGGTCGCCGCCCGTCCTCAGGTGGTCAGCGTCCACCCGACCTTCCTCACCCCCCGGGTCGCGGAGGTCAGCGTCCGGGTCCGGGTCGGCGCCCGATTCCGTGCCGTGGCGCTGCGCTTCGAGGTGATCTCCGGGCGCTGGCAGTGTGCCGCGATGGAGTTCGCCTGAGCCGATCGGCGCCGGGTCAGCCCCCGGCGGTGGCGGTGGCCCCGGTCGGTCCCCCACCCGGTGCCCCGTGGCACTTCTTGAACTTCCGGCCCGACCCGCAGGGGCAGTCCTCGTTCCGGCCCACGTCGGCGTAGGGGTCGTCGGCGTTCGTGACGGTGCCGCCGCGGACCTCGACGTCGTCCGAGCCCGGCGACGCCGCAGGGTCCTCGCTCGGGCCCGCGTAGGTGAGCTGCTGGGGACGCTTGGGTCGGTCCAGACCGCGGGCCTTGAAGTGGGGCGGCTCCGGCGCGGCCGGGCCAGCCCCGTCCTGGGCCCCGTCCTGGGCCCCGTCCGGCCCGCTTCCCGTGTCCGGCGCCCGCACCGGGGTGACGACCGGCCGGTCCTGGTCGGCCCCGGCGGCCTCCTCCTCGACCTCGACGTCGAGGTTGAACAGGTAGCCGACGGCCTCCTCCTTGATGCCGTTCATCATGGCGGCGAACATGTCGTAGCCCTCACGCTGGTACTCCACCAACGGGTCCCGCTGGGAGTAGGCGCGCAGGTAGATGCCGTCGCGCAGGTAGTCCATCTCGTAGAGGTGGTCGCGCCACTTGCGGTCGAGCACCTGGAGGAGCACCTGCCGCTCCAGCTCGCGCAGCACCTCCTCGCCGACCTCGGCCTCCCGTCGGTCGTAGGCCGCCTGGGCGTCCGCGCGAAGATCGGCCGTGAGCACCTCGCGGCTCATGTGGGCGCGGCCACCGGCCTCCTGCTCCAGCCGCTCCTGGTCCAGGGAGACCGGGTACAGCTGCCGCAGGGCGGTCCACAGCGCCTCGAGGTCCCACTCCTCCGGCAGGTCCTGGGTCGCGCCGCGGACGTAGCCCTCCACGACGTCGTCGATGAAGCTGCGCACCTGCGGGCCCAGGTCGGCCCCCTCGAGGACCTCCCGCCGTTCGGTGTAGATGACCTTGCGCTGGCGGTCCATGACGTCGTCGTACTT
>CAZRKV010000310.1:0-3023 GCA_964600305.1 uncultured Nocardioides sp.
ACTCCACCTCGCACCGCTCGGCGATCAGCAGGGTGTTGTCGCACGCCTCGGGGAGGCCGTAGCGGTCCGCCCAGAGCTCGCGCATCTCCGCGGGCGACTTGATGTAGTAGCCGTCGCCGTTGAACCGGAACCGCTTGGGGTCCGACATCACCGAGCCGGAGGAGACGCACAGCAGGTGCTCGTGGGCGCCGGCGTCCTCCCGGTGCACGTAGTGGGAGTCGTTGGTGGCGATCGGCGGGATGCCCAGGTCCTTGCTCAACCGGAACAGGTCGTCGCGGACCCGACGCTCGATGTCGAGGCCGTGGTCCATCAGCTCGAGGAAGTAGTTGTCCTTGCCGAGGATGTCCTGGAAGTCCGCCGCGGCCTGCCGCGCCTTCTGGTAGTCCCCGATGCGCAGCCAGGTCTGGACCTCGCCGGAGGGGCACCCGGTGGTGCCGATCAGCCCCTCGGCGTACTGCTCGAGCAGCTCCCGGTCGGCACGGGGCTTGTAGAAGAACCCCTCGAGCGAGGACCGGGTGGAGAGCCGGAACAAGTTGTGCATGCCCCGGGTGCTCTCGGCGAGCAGCGTCATGTGGGTGTAGGCACCGTTGCCGGAGACGTCGTCGCCACCACCGTCGTTCCACCGCACCCGCTTGCGCTCCCACCGCGGGGTGTTGGGGGTGAAGTACGCCTCCATGCCGATGATCGGCTTGATCCCCGCGGCACGCGCCTTGGAGTAGAACTCGTAGGCGCCGAACACGTTGCCGTGGTCGGTCATGGCGATCGTGTCCATGCCCAGGTCCGCCGTGCGCTCGACGATGTCACCGAGCCGGGCCGCTCCGTCGAGCATCGAGTACTCGGTGTGCACGTGCAGGTGCGCGAACCCGTCGGAGGCCATCAGCGAACGCTCTCCCTACCCATCGAGATGCCTTGTGCAGGACCGGTCGCGGCGTCGCCACGACGTCGACCGGGGAAGGACGTCAGGTTACGCGACCAGCCGTGCGCAGCATGGCAGGACGCACCGACATCGCCCGGCAGACCCCGTGGTACGGCGCCCGCCCGGCGCCTCAGGTGGCCTCGCGCACGATCTCCAGCGCGCGCTGCAGGTCCGGGGGGTGGTCGGTGGCGTAGGTGACCTGCTCCCCGGTGGCGGGGTGCTCGAAGCCCAGGCTGACCGCGTGCAGCCACTGCCGCTCCAGCCCGAGCCGGGTGGCCAGCACGGGATCGGCGCCGTAGGTGAGGTCGCCCACGCAGGGGTGCTTCAGCGCCGACATGTGCACCCGGATCTGGTGGGTCCGCCCGGTCTCGAGGCGCACCTCCAGCAGGCTCGCGAAGCGGTGCGCCTCCAGGGTGCGGTAGTGGGTCACCGACGGCTTCCCGTCGGCCATCACGGCGAACTTCCAGTCCGACCGGGGGTGCCGACCGATCGGGGCGTCCACGGTGCCCTCGAACGGGTCCGGGTGCCCCTGGACCAGGGCGTGGTAGGTCTTGGCGACGGTACGCCGCCGGAAGGCCCCCTTGAGCGCGGCGTAGGCGCGCTCGGACTTGCACACCACCATCACCCCGGAGGTGCCGACGTCGAGCCGCTGCACGATCCCCTGGCGCTCCGAGGCGCCGCTGGTCGCGATGGTGAACCCGGCGGCCGCCAGGTGCCCCACCACCGTGGGGCCGTGCCACCCGGGCGAGGGATGGACGGCGACCCCGACCGGCTTGTCGATGACCACGATGTCGTCGTCGTCGTGGACGATCGTGATCCCCTCGACGATCTCGGGAACCACCTCCAGCGGATCGGTCTCGACCGGGATGGTGACGTCGAGCAACGCCCCCTCCGGCACCCGCTCGGACTTGGCGACCGAGACCCCGTCGAGCTGCACCAGCCCGTCCCGCGCGAGCTCGGCCGCCCGGGTCCGGGAGAGCCCGAACATGCGTGCGATCGCGGCATCGACCCGCTCCCCCGCCATGCCGGCGGGCACGGGGACGACACGGTGGTCGGCCCGGCTCATGCCGCGCCGGCGCGGGGGTCCGGTCGCGAGCCGTCACGATCCACACCGCGCAGCAGCTGCAGGACGATCAGCCCGATCCCGACGTTGATGCAGATGTCGGCGACGTTGAACACCGGCCAGTTCGGCAGCCGCAGGAAGTCGATCACGTGCCCCTGCAGCGGCGCGGGGGCCCGCAGCAGCCGATCGGTGAGGTTGCCGAGCACGCCGGCGAGGGCCAGCCCGAGGCCGATCGCCCAGATCCGGTCCCGCAGCCGACCGGCGAGGTAGACCATCACCACGGCCGCGACGATCGCGAAGATGCTGATCGCGACGGTGTAGTTGGTGCCGAGGCTGAACGCCGCCCCGGGGTTGCGCACCAGGGTCAGCTGGAGCAGGTCCCCGACGACCGGGACGTCGTCCCGGCCGTCCAGCCGCTGCACCGCGAGCACCTTGGTGGCGACGTCGACGGCGTACCCGACCAGGGCCACGCCGGTGAACAGCACCCACCGGCGGGAGGGGAGGCCGTGGGCCCGGTCCGGCCGGGACAGATCTGGCTCGCTGGGGCTCAGCGGCGTTCCTCGCGCTGCTTGCATGACATGCACAGTGTGGCACGCGGGAAGGCCATCAACCGCATCTTCCCGATCGGGTTGCCGCACGACTCACACAGCCCGTACGTGCCGTCCTCGATGCGCCCCAGGGCCCGGTCGACCTGGGCCAGCATGTCCCGGGAGTTGTGGACCACGGTCAGCTCGTGGTCCCGCTCGAAGCTGGTGTAACCGAGGTCCGCCTGGTCCTGGCCGGCCCCGTCACCGGAGTTGCGCATCAGGTCCGCCAGGTCGTGCTCCTGCTCGCGCAGCTCGGCGACCAGCCGGTCACGGAGCGCGTGCAGCTCGCCGAGCACCTCCTCCAGCTCCGCGGCGGTCCAGGCGTCCTCGTCGGCCTTGACCACCAGGGCCGACGGGGCGGCCTTCTTCGTGCCCGTCTTCTTCGTGCCCGCCTTCTTCGCGGGGGCGCCCTTCTTCGCGGGGGCTCCCTTCTTCGTCGGCGCGCTCTTCTTCGTCG
>CAZRKV010000311.1:0-3021 GCA_964600305.1 uncultured Nocardioides sp.
CCGACTGCTCGACGTGCAGGAGCTGCTCAGCGACTCCGGCATCGGGCGGGAGATGCACGTCATCGTCGGGCAGGGCCAGCTCGACTCGATCCTGCACGCCACCCCCGACGACCGCCGCGGCTTCATCGAGGAGGCGGCGGGCGTCCTCAAGCACCGCAAGCGCAAGGAGAAGGCCCTCCGCAAGCTCGACGCCACCGACGGGAACCTCGAGCGCCTGGGGGACCTGCTGACCGAGATCCGGCGCCAGCTCAAGCCGCTCGGGCGCCAGGCCGAGGTGGCCCGTCGCGCCGCCGCGGTCCAGGCCGACGTCCGTGACGCACGGGCACGCCTGCTGGCCGACGACCTGGTCCAGGCGACGCAGACGCTGGAGCAGGAGATGGCCGACGAGACCGAGCTGCTGGCCCAGCGGGAGCGCGCCGAGCAGGCGATCACCCGGGCCCGGGACGCCGAGGCGACCCTGGAGTCCGCGCTCCGCGAGGACCTCCCGGCCCTGGCCCGGGCCCAGGACACCTGGTTCGCCCTGTCCGGGCTGGCCGAGCGCCTCCGGGGCACCCAGTCCCTGGCCCGCGAGCGCGTGCGCAACGCCGCCGAGACCGACCAGGAGGACACCGCCCGGGGCCGTGACCCCGAGGAGCTCGAGGCCGAGGCCACCCGGGTGCGCGAGCGGGAGGCGGCCATCGCCGAGGAGGTCGAGGGGCACCGGCTCTCCCTGGAGGAGACCGTGACCGCCCGCAAGCGCGCGGAGGAGACCGCGGCGGAGGAGGAGCGCCGGGTGGCGGCACTCGAGCGCGCCGCCGCCGACCGGCGCGAGGGGCTGGCCCGGCTGCACGGGCAGGTGAACGCGCTGAAGTCGCGCGCCGCGGCCGCCGAGGACGAGGTCGGCCGGTTGGGCAGGGCCCGCGACGAGGCCCTGGCCCGGGCCGAGCGGGCGCAGAAGGACTTCACCGCCCTCGAGACCCGCGTGGCCGGGCTCGACGCGGGGGAGGAGGGCCTCGACGCCGAGCACGAGGCGGCCGTCGCCGCGCTCGACGACGTGGAGGACCGACTGGCCAAGGTGCGCGAGGCGGCCCAGCAGGCGGACCGCGAGCGCACCGCACTGCTCGCCCGCAAGGAGGCGCTCGAGCTCGGCCTGAACCGCAAGGACGGCGCCGGGGCCCTGCTCGCGGCGACCGACGAGCTCTCCGGACTCCTCGGCTCGGTTGCCGCCCTGGTCTCCGTCCGGCACGGGTACGAGGCCGCAGTGGCCGCCGCGCTGGGGTCCGCGGCCGACGCGGTCGCGGTGTCCGGGCCGGAGGCAGCGGTCGGTGCCATCACCCACCTCAAGCGCGACGACCTCGGCCGCGCCGGATTGCTGGTCGGGGGCGGGCCGGCCACCGACGGCGACTGGCCGGAGCTGCCCGCGGGGGCGACGTACGCCGTGGAGGCCGTGGACTGCCGCGAGGACCTGCGCGGTGCACTCTCGCGGCTGCTCCACAAGGTCGCCGTCGTCGACGACCTGGACGGGGCCCGGCGCCTCCTCGAGGCGCTGCCCGACGTCACCGCAGTCACCGGTGAGGGGGACCTCCTCGGTGCCCACGTCGCCTCCGGAGGCTCCGCCGAGCAGCAGAGCCTGCTGGAGGTGCAGGCCGCGGTCGACGAGGCCACGGCCAGGCTGGAGGAGGCCGCCGCCGAGGGCGAGCGCCTCGGTTTCGAGCTCTCCCGCCTCGAGACCGAGCGCGGCGAGGCCCAGCAACGCGTCGACGTCGCGCTCGCCCGCCTGCACGAGTCCGACGCCACCCTCGCGGCGGTGGCCGAGGAGCTCGGGCAGTACGGCTCCCAGGCGCGGGCGGCGCGGGGCGAGGCCGACCGGCTGGCGGAGTCGATCACCGCCGCCGAGGAGGCCCGGGACCGCGACCTCGCAGGGCTCGCCGAGCTCGAGGAGCGCCTCGCCCGGGCCGAGGACCAGCCCGAGGAGGCCCCCGACACCAGCGAGCGGGAACGCCTCGCCGAGGCCGCCCGGCAGGCCCGACAGGCCGAGACCGACGCCCGTCTGGCCCTGCGCACCGCCGAGGAGCGGGCCCGCGCCATCCGGGGCCGCGCCGAGGGCCTGCTCCGCGCGGCGCAGGAGGAGCGGGACGCCCGTCGGCGCGCGCAGGAGCGCCGGGAGCGGATGGAGCGGCAGGCGCGTGCCGGCCGGGCCGTCGGTACGGCGGTGGACCAGGTCCTCGCCCGGCTCGAGCGCTCGGTGGAGGAGGCCGCCGCCGCCCGGACCGCGGTGGAGGAGTCCCGCCGCGAGCGCGAGCACGAGCTGCGCGAGACCCGTGCGGGGCTGCGCGACCTGCAGCGCGAGCACGACGAGCTGGTCAACACCGTCCACCGCGACGAGATGGCCCGGGCCCAGCAGCGGATGCGGATCGAGCAGCTCCCGGAGCGCAGCATCGAGGAGCTCGGGATGGACCCGGACGGACTCGTGGCCGACTACGGACCCGACCAGCCGGTCCCGGTCCTCGGCGCCGGCGAGGCCGGTGAGGAGGGCGACGGGGGCGCGGAGCCGCCGCCCCCGGTGCCCTACGTCCGGGCGGAGCAGGAGAAGCGGCTCCGGACGGCCGAGCGCGCGCTGCGCGAGCTCGGCAAGGTCAATCCGCTGGCGCTGGAGGAGTTCTCCGCGCTGGAGGAGCGGCACAAGTTCCTGACCGAGCAGCTCGAGGACCTCAAGCGCACCCGCAAGGACCTGCTCGACATCGTGGGCGAGGTCGACCAGCGCGTGGAGCAGGTCTTCAGCGAGGCCTACGCCGACGTCCAGCACGCCTTCGAGCAGACCTTCTCCCGACTCTTCCCCGGGGGCGAGGGACGGCTGGTGCTCACCGACCCCTCGGACATGCTGACCACCGGGGTCGAGGTCGAGGCCCGCCCGCCCGGCAAGAAGATCAAGCGGCTCTCGCTGCTCTCCGGCGGCGAGCGGTCGCTGACCGCGGTGGCGATGCTGGTCGCGATCTTCAAGGCGCGGCCGAGCCCGTTCTACATCATGGACGAGGTCGAGGC
>CAZRKV010000312.1:0-3019 GCA_964600305.1 uncultured Nocardioides sp.
TACGCGATGGCCAAGGTCGCCCAGGAGCCGCTGGACCGCGCCGGCGTGGCCCCGGAGGACCTCGACCTCTTCGTCCCCCAACAGGCGAACATGCGCATCACCGACGCACTCGCCCGGGCCACGAAGCTCCCCGACACGGTGCGGATCGCCCGCGACATCGTCGACCAGGGCAACACCTCCGCAGCCTCGATCCCCCTCGCCCTCGACCGGATGCTGGTCGACGGCGAGGCGAACAGCGGTGACACCGCCCTGTTCATCGGGTTCGGTGCCGGCCTGGCGTACGCCGCCCAGGTCGTCACCGTCCCGTGACCGCACCCACCCCGAACCACGGAGGAAACCCCATGGCCAACACCGAGCAGATCCGCACCGACCTCGCCGACATCGTCAACGAGGTCGCCGGCATCCCCGCCCAGGACGTCCAGCTCGACAAGTCCTTCGTCGACGACCTCGACGTGGACTCGCTGTCGATGGTGGAGGTCGTCGTCGCCGCCGAGGAGAAGTTCGGCGTCTCGATCCCCGACGACGAGGTGAAGAACCTCAAGACCGTCGGTGACGCGGTGAACTTCATCGAGAAGGCGCAGGCCGCGGCCTGAGGTCCGTCCCCACCCATCGGCGGACAGCCCCACCCACCACCTGAGGAGATCCATGTCTGACAAGCGCGTGGTCGTGACCGGCCTGGGCACGACGTCCCCGCTCGGCGGCGACGTCAAGAGCACCTGGTCGGCCATGCTCGAGGGCGCGTCCGGCGTCCGGCCGCTCGAGGACGAGTGGGCCGCCGACCAGCCGGTCCGCATCGCGGCGCGGGTCGCGGTGGAGCCCACCGAGGTGCTGGACCGGGTCCGGGCCCGGCGGCTGGACCGCTCCTCGCAGCTGGCGATGGTGGCGGCCCTGGAGGCCTGGGCCGACTGCGGGCTGGAGGGGGCCGAGGTCGACCGCGAGCGGCTCGGTGTCGCGGTCGCCTCCGGCATCGGGGGCGTCAACACGCTGCTGTCCAACCACGACGCGCTCCGGGACAAGGGTCCGCGGCGCGTCTCCCCCCTCGCCGTGCCGATGCTGATGCCGAACGCCCCCGCGGCGAACATCGGCCTGCACGTCGGCGCCCGGGCCGGCGTGCACGCACCCACCTCCGCGTGCGCCTCGGGCAACGAGGGCATCGCGATCGCGGTCGACATGATCCGGCTCGGCCGCGCGGACGTGGTGCTGGCCGGCGGCACGGAAGCCGCCATCCACCCGCTGCCGATGGCCGCCTTCGCCCAGATGATGGCGCTGTCGAAGAACGACCGGGACCCCACCGAGGTCTCCCGCCCGTGGGACACCGGCCGCGACGGCTTCGTCCTCGGCGAGGGCGCCGGGGTCCTGGTGCTGGAGTCCGAGGAGCACGCCCGGGCCCGCGGCGCCACGGTGTACGCCGAGGTCCTGGGGGCCGGCATGAGCAACGACGCCCACGACATCGCCCAGCCGGACCCGGAGGGCCGGGGAGGCACCCGCGCGATCCGCAACGCCATCGCCGAGGGCGGCTTCTCCCCCGCCGACGTGGCCCACGTCAACGCCCACGCCACCTCCACGCCCCTGGGCGACGTGGCGGAGTGCCTGATGCTGCACAGCGTGCTGGGCAGCCGCGCGACCGAGGTGGTGGTCACCAGCACCAAGTCCATGACCGGGCACCTCCTCGGCGGCGCCGGGGCGCTGGAGGCGGTCGCCACGGTGCTCGCCGTTCGCGACCGGACCAGCCCGCCGACGATCAACCTCGACGAGCAGGACCCCGAGGTCGACCTGGACATCCCCACCACCGCCCGTGACCTCCCTGCGGGCGACCTGGTCGCGCTCAACAACTCCTTCGGCTTCGGCGGGGCGAACGTGACCGTGGCCTTCGGGAGCGCCTCGTGACCAGCACACCGACCGCCCCCCGGACCAAGCCGCCGCGCGAGGAGGACCCCCGCAACCCGCTCCACCGGCTGCGGGCGCTCTTCGACGCCGACACCATGCAGCTGATCACCGAGGACGACGGCTCCGGCATGCTGGCCGCGACCGGTCAGGTCGACGGTGGCCGGGTGGTCGCCTTCTGCTCCGACGCCACGGTGATGGGTGGCGCCATGGGTGCCGACGGCTGCCGGGCGGTCGTCACGGCCTACCACCGCGCGCTCGCCGACGGCGTACCCATCGTGGGCCTGTGGCACAGCGGCGGCGCCCGGCTCGCCGAGGGGGTGCTCTCCCTCGACGCCGTGGGCCAGGTGTTCCACGCGATGACCCAGGCCTCCGGGCGGATCCCCCAGATCTCGGTCGTGCTGGGACCCGCCGCCGGCGGCGCCGCCTACGGGCCTGCACTGACCGACGTCGTCGTGCTCGGCCCGGAGGGCCGGATCTTCGTGACCGGGCCGGACGTGGTGCGCAGCGTCACCGGCGAGGAGGTCGACATGCTGCGCCTGGGCGGTCCCGAGCCGCACGGGCGGCGGTCCGGCGTGGTGCACCTGGTGACCGAGACCGAGGCCGAGGCGATCGGGCGCGCCCGCGACCTGGCCAGCCTCCTGGGCAGCCAGGGGCTCCTCGACGAGGCCGCCGTACCCGACCGCGACCTGGGCGCGCTCCTCCCCGACTCCCAGCGGCGGGCGTACGACGTCCACCCGCTCGTCGAGGCCGTCCTCGACGAGGACACCGCCCTGGAGCTGCACGGGCGCTGGGCGCCCAACATCGTCACCACCCTGGGTCGCCTCGGCGGCCGGACCGTGGGGGTGATCGCCAACAACCCGTTGCGGCTCGGCGGGTGCCTGGACTCCTCCGCCGCCGAGAAGGCCGCACGCTTCGTCCGGATGTGCGACGCCTTCGGGGTCCCGCTCATCGTGCTCGTGGACGTACCCGGCTACCTGCCGGGGGTCGGGCAGGAGTGGGACGGCGTGGTCCGGCGCGGCGCGAAGCTGCTGCACGCGTTCAGCGAGTGCGTGGTCCCCCGGGTCACCGTGGTCACGCGCAAGACCTACGGCGGCGCCTACATCGCGATGAACTCCCGCTCCCTGGGCGCGAC
>CAZRKV010000313.1:0-2725 GCA_964600305.1 uncultured Nocardioides sp.
GCGGCTGTGGTCCGACGCCGGCGACGGGGACCGGATCGTGGGCTACGTCGCCGACGACGAGCACGACGAGGCCCGGTTCGTGAGCGGCGAGATCGACCGGCTCACCGACGAGCACGGCGTACGACCCGCGGACGTGGCGGTGTTCTACCGGACCAACGCCCAGTCCCGGGTCTTCGAGGAGATCTTCGTGCGGCTCGGCATGCCCTACCGGGTGGTGGGCGGCGTCCGTTTCTACGAGCGCCGCGAGGTCCGCGACGCCCTGGCCTACCTCCGGATGCTGGTGAACCCGGCCGACGAGATCTCGCTGCGCCGTATCCTCAACACTCCCCGGCGCGGCATCGGTGACCGGGCCGAGGCCTGCGTCCGGGTGCTCGCCGAGCAGGAGCGGATCACCTTCTGGGAGGCGCTCCAGCGGGCCGAGGAGGCTCCCGGCCTCGCGCGCCGGTCGGCCAACGCCATCCGCGGCTTCGTGGCGATGGTCGAGGAGCTGCAGCAGATGGTCGAGGCGGGCGAGCGACCCGACGTGGTGCTGGAGACCGTGCTCGACCGCAGCGGCTACCTGGCCGAGCTGGAGGCCTCCGAGGACCCCCAGGACGAGACCCGGGTCGAGAACCTCGCCGAGCTGGTCGCGGTGGCCCGCGAGTTCGCCGACGACCCGGTGGCCGGCCCGTCCGCCGACCCCGCCGACGTCGACGCCGGCACGGTCGCCCCCGACCTGGGCGACTTCCTGGAGCGGGTCTCCCTGGTCGCCGATGCCGACCAGATCCCCGACGACCCCGGCGAGGAGGGGAGCGGGATGGTCACGCTGATGACCCTGCACACCGCCAAGGGCCTGGAGTTCCCCGTGGTCTTCCTCACCGGCCTCGAGGACGGGATCTTCCCCCACGCACGCTCGCTGGGTGACCAGCCGGAGCTCGAGGAGGAGCGGCGCCTGGCCTACGTCGGCCTCACCCGCGCACGGGAGCGCCTCTACGTCTCCCGGGCCCTCGTGCGCTCGGCGTGGGGAGCCCCTGCGCACAACCCGGGCTCCCGGTTCCTCGACGAGCTCCCCGTGGACCTCGTCGACTGGCGGCGCACCGAGGCGGCCCAGACCCGGTGGAACCGTCCCGACCTCAGCGGAGCGGTCGGTTCGGGGTCCGGTCGTTCCATGGCGGCCCCGACCGCGGCCGGCCGTCGCAACTTCGGCGCCGCCGCGGCCCGTGCCGACGCCGCGGCGAAGTCCCGTCGGAGCCGACCGGTGCCGTCGCTGGCGGCCGGGGACCGGGTCCAGCACGACTCGTTCGGCCTGGGCACCGTGGTGGCCCTCGAGGGGGCCGGGGACAAGGCCGTGGCCTCGATCGACTTCGGGGCCGACGGGGTGAAGCGGCTGCTCCTGCGCTACGCGCCGGTCGAGAAGCTCTGACCCGTCCTCACGGGTTGAGGCCGTGCACCACCAGGGCCTCGCGCGGGTCCACGGCGTCGCCGGCCCCGGGGCGGACCTCCAGGTGCAGGTGGGGTCCGGTGCTGTTGCCGGTCGAGCCCACGTAGCCGATCACGTCACCGCCACTGACCGAGTCGCCCACCTGGGTGTCGAAGCCGGAGAGGTGGGCGTACCACAGCTCCGTGCCGTCCTCGTGGCGGATGACGACCTTGTTGCCGTAGGAGCCGTCGTACCCGACCTCGCTGACGACGCCGTTGGCGACCGACTTCACCGGGGTCCCGGAGGGCGCGGCGAAGTCCAGCCCGGTGTGGTAGCCGGAGGAGTAGTAGGAACGCGCGACACCGAAGGTGTTGGTCAGCCGGTAGCCGTCCACCGGGAGCACCCAGGCGTTGCGGGCGATCTCGGCGGCGTGCTGCTCGGCCTGCTTCGCGAACTGGGCCAGGGCGGCGTCCCGCTGCTGGGACTGTGCCTCGGCGGCCTTCTGCAGGTCCTGGCCCGTGGCCTCGGCGAGGGCATCCCGCCGGGAGTCACGGGTGACCGCGGCCGAGCGGGCCTCGCGCGAGCTCACCCGCCCCACGTCCGCCGATCCGCCCAGGGCGTTGGAGGCGGTGAGGGAGGTGCTGGCCGAGGCCGTGCGCACCTCGCCCCCGGTGTCGGGCTCGGTCACGGTGATCGCGCCCCCCGTCGACACCGCGAGCGCGGCGACGCCCACCAGCACGGGGGCGGAGGGCAGGGCACGGGCGAGCGGGTTGGCAGGGGCGCTACGGGTCGCCTTGCGTCGGCCGGGGGAGTGGGCCGGGCCCGGAGTCGCCGGGGTCGTGCGACGGCGGTCGCGACGAGCCGCGCGGTGATTGGCCATGGAAGTTCCTGGGCTCCGTGTCCGTGTCGGGGGGCTGGACAGCGCCGCCGACTGTAGCCGATGGGTGCGGGGGAATCTCAAGGACCTGACCACCGATGTGGACGACCAAACTGTGTGTTGCCTCACACCGCCCCCGTCCGGGTCCTGACCCGCCGTGGTGGCGGGGTCCACGCGCGGTCTAGGGTGCCGGGAGGATTCTTCCCGACCCGAGGATCCCCGGACTCATCACGAGAGAAGAAGGACTGGGTGGATCGTGGACCTGATGGAGTACCAGGCGAAGGAGCTCTTCGCCAAGCATGACGTGCCGGTGACGATGGGTGTCGTCGTCGACCAGGTCGAGGACGTCGCCGGCGCCGTCGAGCAGCTCGGCGGCGGACCGGTCGTGGTCAAGGCCCAGGTCAAGGCCGGTGGCCGCGGCAAGGCCGGCGGGGTCAAGCTGGCCAAGG
>CAZRKV010000313.1:2735-3015 GCA_964600305.1 uncultured Nocardioides sp.
GAAAGAAGCGGCCATGAAGGCGGCGCGCGACAGCGGCCTATCCGCCAGAGCGTTTGCCGTCGCCTGGGTGCTGCGTGAGGATGCGGCTGTCAAAGCGGCGGGCATCGACCCCATGACGCTGGCCAAGGACGCCGACGAGGCGGTCGAGCACGCCCGGGCCATCCTCGGCATGGAGATCAAGGGCCTGACGGTCGGCCGGCTGCTGATCGCCCCGGCCGTCTCGATCGAGGAGGAGTACTACTTCTCCTTCATGCTCGACCGCGCCAACCGTCGCTACCTG
>CAZRKV010000314.1:0-2963 GCA_964600305.1 uncultured Nocardioides sp.
CGTGGTCGGGGACCCTCGCCTTCAGGTCGGTCGACCCGTCACCACGGCGCCGCAGGGTCAGCTTCTTCGCGGTCTCGGCGTCGCGCTCGGCGCGTTCGATCGCGCGGCGCTCGAGGTCTTCTTCGATGTGGGGTGCGACGACGGAGAGGATCTTCGATCCCAGCCGCCGCAACTCACTGGGCGTGTGCCGGGCGGCGAGCTCCACCAGGTGGGCCTCGGCGCGGTCGAACACCTCCGCCGACACCCCGGTGGCGCCCTCGCGGCGCGCCTCGGCATCGGCCTCCAGCAGCGCGTCCAGGGAGCGGACGATCACCCGCGCCTGCGCCACCGACACGACACCCGCCGCGACGGCGCTACCCAGGGCAGTCCAGCGGTCCGACAACCGCCGCGCCAGCCGCTGGGCACCACCAGCGGCGGCCTTGTCCTCCCGAGCCTGGTCGGTCAACCACGCCGCCACGTCCCGATGCCCCTCGATGTCCGCGACCGGACCGGAGGCCTGGATCAGCCGCAGCCGCAGCGCCTCCAGCCGGGTGCCCAGCCGCGTGAGCCGCAGCAGCGCCTCGGCCTGCTCCTCCGGAGGCATGAACACCGGATCCACCTCCGCCACCGCGGCCAGCTCGGCCTCGATCGCCTCCGCACACGCCACCACCGGGTGACCCGACCGGGCCCCCGGGGCGGCGTACGCAGTGCGGTGATCCATGCCACCGAATCTAGGCGGCCCCACCGACAATTCCGACCCCGATCGCACCAGTTGTGAACAACTCTTCGACACACGATCCAGATCCCACCGGCGGCCGGCAAAGTTGACTTCTCGGCGCCCGTGGGCGGGGAAGAAGTGACTTCTCGGCGGTCCCTCGCTCGGCTCCCTCAGACGAGGCCTTCCTTCGTCCTCGGTCGCTCACTCGTACCTCGCTCGGCTCCCTCAGACGATGTCCCGGACCCGGACCCTCGCCTCGTCGGCCGCCTGGTCGGTGGGCATCTGCTGGCTGCGCCGCTCGGCCTCCACCCGCCGGCGGTAGTGGTCGACCTCCGCGGTGATCCGGTCGTCGTCCCACCCGAGCTCGGCCGCCATCCACCGGGCCACCGGCCGGGCCGCCGCCACGCCGCGGTCGAAGTACTCGAACCCGGCGCGGGTGCGGCGTACCAGCACGTCGTCGAGGTGCCGGGCCGCCTCGTGCGTGACGGCGTGCACCACCTCGGCGGCGAGGTAGTCCTCCGCGCCCGGCACCGGCTCGGCCAGGTCGGGTCGGTCGGCCACCAGCGCCAGGACCTCGTCCACCAGGTCGCCGTACCGCCCGAGCAGGTGGTCGATCCGGGTGACGTGCAGCCCCGAGGAGCGGGCGAGCGAGACCCGCTGGTTGGTGCGGGCCTCGAACCCCGTCGCCCCGAGCAGCGGTACCCGGTCGGTGATCGACTCCCCCACCCGGGTGGCGCCGGTGGCGCGCAGCGAGTGGGCGGCCGCGTCGACGGCGTCCCTCGCCATCACCCGGTACGTCGTCAGCTTGCCGCCCGCGACCAGGACCAGCCCGGGCACCGGGGTGACCACGGTGTGCTCGCGGGAGATCTTCGACGTCGGCTCGGACTCGCCGCTCAGCAGCGGGCGCAGCCCGGCGTACACGCCGGTGACGTCGTCGTGGTCGAGCGGCTCGCGCAGGATCCGGTTGACGCAGCCCAGGACGTAGTCGATGTCGCGTCGGCTGGCCGCGGGGTGGGCCAGGTCGTGCTCCCAGGGGGTGTCGGTGGTGCCGAGGATCCAGTGCCGTCCCCACGGGATCACGAACAGCACCGAGACCGGGGTACGGGTGATCAGCCCCGCCTGCGAACGGATCCGGTCGCGGGGCACCACCACGTGGATGCCCTTGCTCGCGCGCACGTTCAGCGCGCCGCGTCCCCCCACCATCTGCTGGATGTCGTCGGTCCAGACACCGGCGGCGTTCACCACCGCGCGGGCGCGGATCTCGACCTCGCGGTCGTGCTCGAGGTCCCGCGCGCGCACTCCCACGACCCGCTCGCCCTCGCGGAGGAACCCGGTGACCCGCACCCGGGTCAGGACGTGGGCCCCGTGGGAGGCCGCCGTCCGGGCGATCGTCAGCACCAGGCGGGCGTCGTCGACCTGCGCGTCGTGGTAGCCCACCGCCCCCGACACCTCCTCGGTCCGCAGGTCCGGGGCGACGCGCGCCAGCTGGCGTCGGAACAAGTGGCGGTGGCGGGGCAGGCCCGTCTCCTGGGGCCCGAGGGCCGCCATCGCGTCGTACAGGGCCACTCCGGCGCCGACGTAGGGCCGCTCCCAGCGGGAGACCGGGTAGAGGAAGGGCACGGGCCGCACCAGGTGTGGCGCCAGCCGGTTGAGGAGCAGCCCCCGCTCGACCAGGGCCTCGCGGACCAGGCCGAAGTCGTACATCTCCAGGTAGCGCAGGCCGCCGTGCACGAGCTTGGAGGAGCGGCTGCTGGTCCCCGAGGCCAGGTCGCGCTGCTCGACCAGTGCGACGGACAGGCCGCGGGTGACCGCGTCGAGGGCGGTGCCGGCGCCGGTGACCCCGCCCCCGACCACGAGGACGTCGACCTCCGGCGCCGCGGCCGACGGGCGGCCGGTGGCGTCCAGGGCAGCCAGCGACGCCTCGCGCGCCTCGGGCCCCAGCGCGCCGGTCACGGCCACCGGGGACTCACTGGACGACGACCTCGATCCGCTGGAACTCCTTGAGGTCGGTGTACCCGGTGGTGGCCATCGCCCGGCGCAGGGCCCCGATCAGGTTCATCGTGCCGTCGGCGACGCGGGAGGGCCCGAACAGGATCTCCTCCAACGACCCGATGGTCCCGAACTCGACCCGCTCCCCCCGCGGGAGCTTGCCGTGCCAGGCCTCGGCGCCCCCGGGGAAGCCGCGCCCGGGTGCCTCGTGCGCGCGGGCGAAGGGCGAGCCGACCATCACCGCGTCGGCCCCGCAGGCGACCGCCTTGGCGATGTC
>CAZRKV010000315.1:0-2962 GCA_964600305.1 uncultured Nocardioides sp.
TGCACGAGCTGCGGCTGCACAACGGCACCATCTACCGCTGGAACCGGCCGATCTACGCGGTGGCCGACGGCACGCCCCACCTGCGCGTGGAGAACCGGGTGCTCGCCGCCGGGCCGACGGTCGTCGACACGATCGCCAACGCCGCCTTCTACTTCGGGCTCACCCGGGCACTGGTCGAGGCCGAGCGGCCGCTGTGGACCCAGATGTCCTTCAGCGCCGCCGAGGAGAACTTCCACCTCGCCGCCCGGCACGGGATCGACACCGTCCTCTACTGGCCCGGGGTCGGGCAGGTGCCGGCCACCGAGCTGGTGCTGCGCCGCCTGCTGCCGATGGCCGACCAGGGGCTCCAGGCCTGGGGGGTGGCGAGCGAGGAGCGGGATCGCTACCTCTCCATCATCGAGCAGCGCTGCCTGCACGGCACCAACGGCGCGGAGTGGTTCGTCTCCCGCGCCGCGAACCGGGACGGGCCCCGGATGGAGGTGCTGCGGTCGGTGCTGCTGGAGTACGCCGCGAGGATGCGCACCGGCGAACCGGTCCACACCTGGGACTGACCCGGGTCAGCGGCGCGGGCGCAGCCGCACCCAGCGCCGGGTCGTGCCCGACCGGGGGTCGAACCACCCCTTCGGCGTCATCACCACCAGCGTCAGCGACAGGCCGCACTCGTCGTACGCCGCCCGCGCCGCCGCCAGCCACAGCTGGTCGGTGTCGCAGGTCGACAGGTCCCCACTCCGGGCCAGCCACACCAGCGGCCCGGGGGTGTGGGGGAGGGCCCGGTCGACGAGCGCGGACACGACGTCGGCACGCAACCCCGCGTCGTCGGCGGCCCCGACGTCGTCGAACGTCGCCGACCACCCGCCCGGCACCCCCACGTGCAGGACCGGTGGGAAGCGTCGACCCGGCCGGCTGGTGACCAGGTCGAGCACCCCGGCGCGCAGTGCGCGCTGCAGGGCGCGCGGCACGGGCTCCTCGATGGCTGGCACCGGCCCAGCCTGCCCGGAGCGACACGTCCACCGGGTTCTTCGTCCACAGGTACCCCGTCGGCCGCCGATCGGTTAGCGTGCCTGCATCATCGAACAGCGGTCAGCTGCAGCACAGGAGGGTTGCCCCATGGGGAGCGTCGTGGTCGGTTTCGTGCCCAAGCCGGAGGGGGAGGCGGCACTGGACAAGGCCGTCGCCGAGGCGAGGCTCCGTGGTCTGAAGCTGGTGGTGGTCAACTCCCACCGTGGCGGTCAGGACTTCGACAGCGCGGCGTCGCAGCGGGCCGAGAAGGAGATGGAGCAGGTCTCCGAGCGGCTGCAGCAGGAGGGCGTGGACTTCGACATCCGCCAGCTGGTGCGCGGGTTCGAGCCCGCGGAGGACCTGATCAGCATCGCCGAGGCCAACGCCGCGGAGCTGATCGTGATCGGCCTGCGGCGCCGGTCCCCGGTCGGCAAGCTGATCCTGGGCAGCAACGCCCAGCGCATCCTGCTCGACGCCCACTGCCCGGTGCTGGCGGTCAAGGCCCCCCAGGACTGACCGGAGCCGCTGCCCGGGAGGCCGGCGGGTGGGGCAGGATGGGGGCATGGCCCTGCAGATCACTGGTGACCCCGAGGCCGATCGCGTCCTGACCGAGGAGCCGTTCGCGCTCCTGGCCGGGATGATGCTCGACCAGCAGTTCCCGATGGAGCGCGCCTTCGCCGGCCCGGCGCGGGTCAAGGAGCGGTTCGGCAGCCTCGACCCCGGCGCCGTGGCCGACGCCGACCCCGAGGAGTTCGCCGCGCTGTGCGCCACCCCGCCGGCGATCCACCGGTTCCCGGGCTCGATGGCCGGGCGGCTGCAGCAGCTGGCCCGGATCGTGGCCGATGAGTACGACGGCCGGGCCGAGCGGCTGTGGACCGAGGCCGGCTCGGGCAGGGAGCTGATCAAGCGGTTGACCGCGCTGCCCGGCTTCGGCAAGCAGAAGGCCCAGGTGTTCGTGGCGCTGCTGGCCAAGCAGCTCGGGGTCCGGCCCGACGGGTGGGAGGAGGCCGCGGGCGGGTACGCCGAGCCCGGCTTCCGCTCGGTGGCCGACGTGGTGGACGCGGAGTCGCTGCAGAAGGTGCGGGACCACAAGAAGGAGCAGAAGGCCCGGGCGAAGGCCCGCGGCTGATCACTCACCGCGCTCGTGGCAGAATGACGAGAGCGGCCTTGACGTACGTGGGCCCTGCCGCGCCCATCCTGTCGTTGACGAGAGGTGTTCGTGTCCTCGAACCCACGCAAGACGCTTCCCGCGGAGGTGCTCAGCCACCCCGCTGTCGCCGCCCTCATCGAGCGGGGAGCCCCGAGCGGGACACTGACCCCCGACGAGGTCCGGCAGGCCAGCGAGGACGCCGCCATCGACCCACGCCACCTCAAGGCCCTCCTGGCCCACCTCAGCGAGCGGGGGATCAGCGTGGAGGTCTCGGCCGAGTCGATGCGTGCCGTGGCGGCCACCTCGACCCGTCGTACCACCACCGCGCGGACGGGCAAGGCCGCCGAGAAGAAGACCGCCGAGAAGAAGACCGCCGAGAAGACCGCTGCGAAGAAGTCCGGCGGCAAGAAGCCCGGTGCCTCGAAGGAGGCCGACGAGTCCCCGGCGGCGCCGGAGGCCGAGCCGGCGATCGAGGTGGAGGTCGCCATCGAGGGTGACGGGGTCGTGCCCGTGGCGGGGAACGCGGTCGGACCCGACGGCAAGAAGGTCCTGCCCGACATCCCCGACGCCCAGTTCGAGGCCGACGTCGCCCGCGACCCGACGATCAAGGAGGACGAGAAGGAGGCCTCCTTCGTCGTCTCCGCTGCCGACGAGACCGATGAGCCCGAGCAGCAGGTCATGGTCGCCGGCGCCACGGCCGACCCGGTCAAGGACTACCTCAAGCAGATCGGCAAGGTGCCCCTCCTCAACGCCGAGATGGAGGTCGAGCTCGCCAAGCGGATCGAGGCGGGCCTGTTCTCGGAGGAGAAGCTG
>CAZRKV010000316.1:0-2960 GCA_964600305.1 uncultured Nocardioides sp.
CCAGGCTGGTCTTGCCGGTGCCCGGCTCCCCCTCCAGCAGCAGGGGGCGCTGCATGGCCAGGGCGAGGTGGACGACCGTGGCGACGGTGTCATCGGCCAGGTAGCCGGTCGTCGCCAGGCGTTCGGCGACCACGGCGGGCGAGGAGTCCTCCATGCCCCGAGGCTACTCGGGGCCCCGGCGGTCGACGTCCCCGCCGCCCGCGAGGTCGCCGCACTCCACCTCCTCGGGTGGGTGGGCGGCCAGGTGGTCCCGCGCCCCGCGATCACCCGTCGCGGTCCGGGTGATCTCGGTCCAGTGGGCGCGACCGAGCAGGACCGGGTGACCCGGGTGGCCGTCGTACACCGCCCGGCGCAGGGTGGTGGGGCCCACCGGTGCGGCGAGCACCCGGCGTACGACGTCGGCCCCGACGTCGGGCAGGTCGACCAGGTGCACGAGGACGGCGTCCCCGGCCCCGGCTCCCCCGTCCGCGAGCGCCGCCAACCCGGCCCGCAACGACGCGCCCATCCCCTCGTCCCAGCCCTCGGCGACGACCGTGGCCACCTCCTGGTCCGGGTCCAGGTCCGCGAGCAGGTCGAGCGCCGGGTCGACCGTCGCCCCCAGCACCACGGTCACGCCGGTGCACCCGCCGTCGAGCAGCACCTGCACGGACCGGCGCAACCAGGACTGGCCGTCGGGATCGCGCACCAGGGCCTTCGGGCGGCCCATCCGCGACCCCGAGCCGGCGGCGAGCAGCAGCCCACGCACCCGGGGCCCGGCGGACGTCATACGTTCCGGCCCCCATGGGCACGGGCCCGTACGACGTTGCGCAGGCGTCCCACGGGGTTCACCGGCGACGGCCGGAGCCGACCTCGTCCCACCCGCGACGCTGGCGGTGCATGCCCAGGTGCTCGTCACGGCTGCGGTAGACGATGTAGGGCCGGGTCAGGTAGCCCAGCGGCGCGCTGAACACGTGCACCAGGCGCGTGAACGGCCACAGCGCGAACAGCAGCATCGCCACGAACCCGTGGGCCTGGAACCCGAGCGGCGCCTCCGCCATCAGCTCCGGTCGCAGGTCGGCCAGGAAGATGCCCCGGAACCACACCGACACGCCCTCGCGGTAGTCGTAGTGCCCGTCGAGCTCGAGCACGGTGACGGTGACCGTCGTCCAGAACCCGAGCAGGATCACCAGCCCCAGGGCGGCGTACATCACCTTGTCCATCGGCGTCGTCGCCGAGAACACCGGCCCCACGGTGCGGCGCCGGTAGATCAGGATCACCAGCCCGACCACGGCGGCGATCCCCGCGATCGCGCCACCGGTGACGGCGGCCGCGTGGTAGAGGTCGTCGCTGATCCCGACCGCCCGGGTCCAGGACGCGGGCACCCCCAGCCCCATGACGTGCCCCAGGAAGACCCCGAGGATCCCGAAGTGGAACAGCGGGCTCCCCCACCGCAGCAGCCGGTCCTCGTAGAGCTGGGAGGACCGGGTGGTCCAGCCGAACTTGTCGTACCGGTAGCGCCAGATGTGCCCGACCACGAACGTGGTCAGGCAGACGTAGGGCACGATCACCCACAGGAAGGTCTCCATCTCAGGCTCCCTTGCTCCGGGCCGGCCGCGACGGCACGGTCGGCATCGGCAGGTCGACGGGTCCCCCGGCGACGCCGGCCCCGGCTCGTTCGATCACGGAGGCGTCGAAGGCCGGGGTGCCGTACGGCGTGAGCCCGACCTCCTCCTCCGGCGGACCCTCCGCGGCCAGCCGGCGCACCGCCTCCCGCTCCTCGCCGCGCAGCGGCGGCAGGGTCGCCGACACCGCCTCCATCACGTCGGCCCAGGGCGAACCGAGGTCGCCCAGGGACAGTCGCATCAGCTCCAGCCCCGCCCGGTGGTCCAGCAACAGCTGGCGCCCGCCCTCGGCGTCGACGCAGGCGGCGAACTCCAGGACCACGCACAGGTGGTCGGGCAGCTCGGCGTCGGTGACGTGGACCCCCGCGGCCTCGTAGGTCTGCTTGAAGCGCAGCAGCGCCACCCCTCGCTTGCGGGTGTCGCCGTGGGCGAAGTAGGTGAGGAAGAGGTTGCAGCGGCGACGCGAGTCGAAGGTCTCGACGTAGTCGGCCTGGAGGTCACCGAGCGGGGTCTGCTCCCGATGCGCCAGGAACCGCCCGAGCGGCTCGGCCACGTGGTCGGGGAGGTCGGCCAGGGCTGCGCGCACCGCCTCGAGCGGCTGGCCGCCGTCGGGGTAGTCCATCAGCAGGGAGGCGCACTGCCAGACCGTGGCGCGCTGCCGGGGGTCCAGCCGGGGTGCGGTCCCCCGGCGGCCGGGACGGCGGAGGCGGCCGATCACTTCGAGTCCGCTCCCCCGGTGAGGCCGCCGGTCCCGCCCGGGCCGGTGCTGCCGTCCCCGGAGGTGTCGGGGGGACCGGGATCGGTGGGGGTCTCCGGTCCGTCCGGACGCGGCGGGAAGAGCCCCTCCGGGACACCGTTGCCGTCCCAGTTGAGGAGGTTGACCCGACGCCCCTTCTCCGGCGGGGACGCGACGGTGTCCGAGGTCTGCCGCTGCTGCAGCATGGCGAAGTTCTCCACCGCCACCGGGAGCGCCTGGCCGCCGGATCCCTCGCCGAACGGTCCGGACTCGCCCATGCCGGGTCCGCCCTCGACGTCGAGCGCGCACTCGGTGCCGATCTCCTCCAGCGAGTGCGCCTGCTCCGCGTGCGCGGGCGGGATGACGTATCGCTCGTCGTACTTGGCGAGGGCGAGGAGGCGGTACATGTCGTACATCTCCTCCTCCGACATGCCGACCGCCGCGGGGATCGAGGCGTCGGGCTCCCGGCCCATGTTGATGTCGCGCATGTAGGAGCGCATCGCCGCCAGCTGCCGCAGCACCCGGTCGACCGGCTCGATGTCACCGGCGGTGAACAGCTCGGCGAGGTACTCGATGGGGATCCGCAGGGCGTCGATCGCGGCGAACAGGTTCTGGGAGGCCTC
>CAZRKV010000317.1:0-1582 GCA_964600305.1 uncultured Nocardioides sp.
GGGTGGTCTTGCCGACCTCCTCGATGTCGAGGGTGCGCACGCACTTCTGCACGCTGACCGCCCGGTCGTACGGCGCGCTCTCCTGACCCAGGAAGTAGGGCTTGAACGGGACCATCCCGGCGTTGACGAACAGCAGCGTCGGGTCGTCGAGCAGCAGCGACGCCGACGGCACCGCCTGGTGCGCGCCCCACCGCGTGTCCTGCTCGAAGTGGGCGACGAAGCGCCGGCGGATCTCCGCGGTGTCCATCAGTGTCGTTACCTCTCCTCGTCCGGTGCGGTGATCTGTCCCCAGCCGCCGGCCTCGTCCGTGGGCCGGCGCTGTCCGAGCTGCGGGGTCCGGCCGTCGGCCAGGCCGAGCTCCTCGCGCAACTGTGCCTCCCGCTCGGCTGCGCCCGCGGTGAACTCCTCACGGACCAGGCGGGCGCCCAGGGCGAGGGCGTGCAGCCGGTCGCGCACGCCGTCGCGGGTCACGGCCTCGGCCGCCCGCCGGGCCCGCGCCATCCCCCACACCCCGGCGCCCGCTCCTGCGATGAACCACAGCCCCCGGCTCACGCCGCGTCCCCGTCGGCGGGGCGGGGAGCGTGCTCGTGGGCCTGCTCGCGGGCACGGTCCGCGAGCAGCCGGCGGGCGGCGCGGAGCTCCTCCCGGCGCTCCTTGCGCGCCCGCTTGACCTCGCGGCGCATCTCGAAGCGGACCCGGTTGCGGGTCTCGGGGGCGAGCACCCGGCGTACGCCGTGGGTGGCGGCGGCGGCACGCAGCAGGCTCTCGCGCAGCACGATGTCGGCGAAGAGCCGACCGTCGATGCGGCCCGGCACCGGCGTCCCGTCGTCCCCAGCCGGAGCCGGGGCCCCCACGTCGGTGATGACGTACTCGGTGGTCCCGGTCGGCCGGCGGGCGTCGTCCGTGGCCACGAGGCCGGCCACCTGCTCACGCAGCTCGGCGGCCTCCCGCCGGGCCGCCTCGAGCTCGGCGTGGACCCGGCGCCGGTCCCGCAGCACCACACCGAGCAGGACGGCGACGAAAGACGCCGTCACCACCAGCGCGCCGAGGACCAACCAGACCTGCATCACAACGCTGCACCCTACCCCGCGCCCCCGCCGCGGACGATGCGGCGGATGCGCTCCCAGCGCTCGCGGATCCCGGCCTCCGCGCCCAGCCCGGTGGGTCGGTAGTACTCGCGGTCGGCGACCACGTCCGGGGCGTACTGCTGCTCGGCGATGCCGTACGGCGCGTCGTGGCTGTACTGGTAGGAGCGGCCGTGCCCGAGGTCCTTGGCCCCCGGGTAGTGGGCGTCGCGCAGGTGGGGCGGGACCTGGCCCACGTGCCCGGCACGGACGTCCCCGATGGCCGCGTCGATCGCGGTGATCACCGCGTTGGACTTGGGCGCCACCGCGAGGGCGATGGTGGCCTGGGCGAGGTTGATCCGGGCCTCGGGCATCCCGATCAGCTGCACCGCCTGGGCCGCCGCGACGGCGGTGGTCAGGGCCGTGGGGTCGGCCAGTCCGATGTCCTCGCTGGCGTGGACGACCAGCCGGCGGGCGATGAACCGCGGGTCCTCCCCCGCCTCGATCATCCGCGCCAG
>CAZRKV010000317.1:1592-2956 GCA_964600305.1 uncultured Nocardioides sp.
AAGGCGCTGGTGACGTCGTAGTGCTGGTCGCCCGCCCGGTCGTAGCGCACCGCGGCCTGGTCGACGGCGGTCTCCGCGGTGGGCAGGTCGATGACCGGCGCCCCCGCGGACCGGGCCGCCGAGGCGGCCGCCTCGAGGTAGGTGAGGGCGCGGCGGGCGTCGCCCCCGGCGAGGCGGACGAGGTGCTCCCGGGCGTCCTCGGCCAGGGCCACCGCCCCGGCCAGGCCCCGCTCGTCCTCGAGGGCCTGGGCCAGCACGTCGCGGACGTGGTCGTCGGTGAGCGGCTCCAGCCGCAGCAGCAGCGAGCGGGACAGCAGCGGCGAGATCACCGAGAAGAACGGGTTCTCGGTGGTGGCCGCGACCAGGGTCACCCAGCGGTTCTCGACCCCGGGGAGCAGCGCGTCCTGCTGCGCCTTGGTGAACCGGTGCACCTCGTCGACGAAGAGCACCGTCTCCTGCCCCGTGGCCGCCAGCTCGCGGCGGGCGCGGTCGATCGCGGCCCGCACCTCCTTGACGCCGGCGGCGACCGCCGAGACCTCCACGAACCGGCGGTCGGTCTGGCCCGAGACGATCCCCGCGATGGTGGTCTTGCCGGTGCCCGGTGGCCCCCACAGCAGCAGCGACATCGCCTGGTCGCCCTCGATCAGCTGCCGCAGCGGCGCCCCGGGCGCCCGCAGCTGCTCCTGGCCGACGAGCTCGTCCAGCGTGCGGGGGCGCATCCGGACCGCCAGCGGCGCCGAGGCGTGCACCGACCCCGCCAGGGACCCGCCACCGGTCGACTCCGCGGTGGGGCGGCCGCCGGCGTCGCCGACCTCGAACAGTCCGTCCACGGCCGCCAGCCTACGTCCGGGTACGCCGCGCTCAGCTCCCGGCGGCGTCGGTCGGGGACTGGGCGAGCCCACCCTCGGCCGGCTCCGGGGCCGGCTCGGGGCGGGCGTCCACCCCGGCCTCCTTGCGCTGCTCGGCGGTGATCGGCGCCGGAGCCGCGGTCAGCGGGTCGTAGCCGCCGCCGGACTTCGGGAAGGCGATCACCTCCCGGATCGAGTCGGCGCCGGCGAGCAGGGCCACGATCCGGTCCCACCCGAAGGCGATGCCGCCGTGGGGCGGGGCGCCGTACTGGAACGCCTCGAGCAGGAAGCCGAACTTCTCGTCGGCCTCCTCCGGGCCGATCCCCATCAGGTCGAAGACCCGCTTCTGCACGTCCTCGCGGTGGATACGGATCGACCCACCGCCGATCTCGTTGCCGTTGCAGACGATGTCGTAGGCCCAGGCGAGCGCGTTGCCTGGATCCTGATCGAAGGAGTCGACCCACTCGGGCTTGGGCGAGGTGAAGGCGTGGTGGACGGCCGTCCACTTTCCGCCGC
>CAZRKV010000318.1:0-2941 GCA_964600305.1 uncultured Nocardioides sp.
TCAGGTCCCGGGCGAGACCCGCGGGCCGCTCTGGACCAGCCGCGCCTCGAGCGCGTTGGA
Organism: uncultured Nocardioides sp.; assembly: GCA_964600305.1. Lineage (GTDB taxonomy): Bacteria > Actinomycetota > Actinomycetes > Propionibacteriales > Nocardioidaceae > Nocardioides. The sequence continues at coordinate 61 of CAZRKV010000318.1, forward strand.
CTCGATCGCGATCGCGCACATGCCCACCATCATCAGCAGCAGCGAGGCGTCCCGGACGCCCTCCGGGAACAGCCCGGCCAGCGGCAGGGTCGCCGCGTGCGCCAGCAGCACCACCGGGACCCACCGGTGGATGGTGCCCGCCCGCAGCAGCGTGGTCGCGACCAGCGCCTCACCCAGGTGGAAGGAGAGGACCAGCAGGGACAGGAAGACCCCCAGGCCACGGTCGGCCAGGGTCTCGGACAGCTCCGGCCCCGTGAGCGCGCCGGAGAGGACGAGTGCGCGGAAGAAGACGAGGACGGTGGCGTAGCCCGCGATCGCCGTGGCCGCCACGACCATGGTCGTGATGGCGGCGTACCCCATCAGCCGGACCTTCGGCACGAACAGCCGCAGCACGGCCGGTAGACCCAGCAGCAGCGAGACGGAGGCGAGGAACAGCAGCACCGCGACCGCGAGCCAGCGTCCGTCGGCCTCGCTGACCAGGTCCACGACCGTGCCCGGCTGGTCACCCGCGCTGGGCATCAGCACCGACCCGAGGAACAGGGCCATGGCACCGGTCGCCAGCGCTGCTGCCGACACCGGCACCCAGGAGTTCACGCCGCACACGGTACGCCGTCCCGGCGCCCGCCGGGCGGCGTCCGCGCGGGCGGTTACAGTCGGCGCCATGCGTGCTGTGATCGCTCCCGAGCCGGGAGGCCCCGAGGCCCTGCAGGTGACCGAGCTGCCCGACCCCGAGCCCGGACCGGGCGAGGTGGCGATCGACGTGGTCGCGACCGCGGTCAACCGGGCGGACGTGATGCAGCGCAAGGGGTTCTACCCGCCGCCGCCGGGGGCCTCGGAGGTGCTGGGCCTGGAGTGCAGCGGCCGGGTCGCGACCGTGGGCGAGGGCGTCACCGGCTGGCGGGCCGGAGACGAGGTGTGCGCCCTGCTGGCCGGCGGCGGCTACGGCTCGCGGGTGGTGGTGCCGGCCGGTCAGGTGATGCCGGTCCCCGACGGCGTCGACCTGGTCACCGCCGCCGCCCTGCCGGAGGTCGCCTGCACGGTGTGGTCCAACGTCTACCGGACCGCCGGCCTGCGCGAGGGTGAGGTGTTCCTCGTGCACGGCGGGTCCGGGGGCATCGGCACGTTCGCGATCCAGCTGGTCTCCGCGCGCGGGTCCCGGGTGGCGACCACCGCCGGTACGGCGGAGAAGCTCGCCGCCTGCCGGGACCTGGGCGCGGAAGTGCTGGTCAACTACCGCGAGGCCGACTTCGTCGACGAGGTGCGCGCTGCGACCGACGGGGCCGGCGCCGACGTGATCCTCGACAACATGGGCGCGAAGTACCTCGACCGCAACGTCGACGCGCTCGCCAAGGACGGACGGCTGGTCGTCATCGGGCTGCAGGGCGGGACGAAGGCCGAGCTGAACCTCGGCAAGCTGCTGTCCAAGCGCGGGTCCGTGCACGCCACGTCGCTGCGCTCGCGCCCGGTCGAGGACAAGGCCGCGATCTGCACCGAGGTCATCGAGGAGGTGTGGCCGCTGGTGGCCCGGCGCCGGGTGCGTCCGATCGTGCACACCACCCTGCCCCTCGACGAGGTCGCCGCGGCGCACGAGCTGATGGAGTCGTCGGACCACATCGGCAAGATCCTGCTGACCATCTGACCCCCGACGTGCCACGATCGTGACCCACGTCACGAGAGGTGCCCGCATGACCGAGTCCACGTCGATCGCCCGCCAGCACGCGCTGGGCGACCTGCCCCGTCGTACCGCCGCCCGGATGGGGGACAAGCTCGCCCTCGTCGAGCCGGGCGGGGACCGCGCCGCCGGTGTGCGCCTCACCTTCGCCGAGCTCGACGCCGCCGTCGACCGTACGGCGGCCGCCCTCGCCGCCGCCGGCCTGGCCAAGGGCGACCGGCTGGCCCTGCTGTCGCACAACTGCCACGAGTTCGTGGTGCTGTCGTTCGCGACGGCCCGGCTCGGCGTGGTGCTGGTGCCGATCAACTTCATGCTCGGCCCCGACGAGATCGCCTTCATCCTCGACCACAGCGGGGCACGGGCGTTCGTGGCCGAGGACGCGCTCGTGGACACCGCCGAACAGGCGATCTCCGCGGCCGGCGCCGACGCCACGATCACCACCCGCGCCGTCATCGCCCGGCAGGGCCAGCCCGCCCCGGAGGGCTGGCAGGACGTGCGCGACTGGGCGGCGTACGACGGGACTCCCCCGCAGGTGATCGTGGCCGACGAGGACCCGGTGCGGTTGATGTACACCTCCGGCACCGAGTCGCGACCCAAGGGGGCGCTGCACACCAGCCGCTCCCTGATGTGGCAGTACGTCTCCTGCGTGGTCGACGGGGGCATGGCCGCCGAGGACGTGGAGGTGCACGCCCTGCCGATGTACCACTGCGCGCAGCTGGACTGCTTCCTCGGCCCGGACGTCTACCTCGGCGCCACCAGCATCATCCTCCCCGCGCCGGACCCGGTCGCGCTGCTGCGCACCATCGAGGCCGAACGGGTGACCAAGCTGTTCGCGCCGCCGACGGTGTGGATCTCGCTGCTGCGCTGCCCGGAGTTCGACGACACCGACCTGTCCAGCCTGGCGAAGGGGTACTACGGCGCCTCGGCGATGCCGGTCGAGATCCTGCAGGAGATCCAGCGGCGACTTCCCGACGTACGCCTCTGGAACTTCTACGGCCAGACCGAGATGGCCCCGCTGGCCACGATCCTGGGCCCGGACGAGCAGCTCTCACACGCCGGATCGGCCGGGCGGGCGGCGCTGAACGTCGAGACCCGCGTGGTCGACGACGAGGACCGGCCGGTCCCGGTCGGCGCGGTAGGGGAGATCGTGCACCGCAGCCCGCACGCGACCCCGGGCTACTACCGGGACGAGGCCAAGACCGCCGAGGC
>CAZRKV010000319.1:0-2930 GCA_964600305.1 uncultured Nocardioides sp.
CCCTGGCCGGCAGCGCCGGGTTGCTCGTCGGGTTCGGCACCGCCGCCTTCGCCCAACCCGCCGTGGGCGACCTGCAGCTCAGCGGTTCCGCGCGGGCCCCCGAGCTGTACGACGCCACCTACACTCCGCTCGCGATCTCGGTGCTCCTGGGTGGTGCCCTCCTGTTCGCGGTGTCCACGGTGCTGTTGGCCCGCGCGGCGACCACGGTCGCCCGGGTGTCGCGGTCGGGGGCCTGGCTGTTCGGTGTCTCCGGCCCGCTGGTCGGGGCGCTGGGTGTCTTCGTCGCTGAGCTGCAGACGGTGGGGTGCGTGGCCGCCGTCGCAGGCGGGGCCTGGCTGGCCCACGACCTGGTGGGGTCGGAGTCCGGGTCGGCCTAGGCTGCCGGCGTGCCGTACGTCAGCGAGTTCCCCTTCTTCTACGTCACCGTCGACCTGGTGGTGCTCGCCGAGGTCGGCGGGGAGCCGGCCGCGCTGCTGGTGCGGCGCGGGTCCGAGCCGTTCGCGGGGCGGTGGGCGCTGCCGGGTGGGTTCGTCGACATCGAGGAGGGCCTCGAGGCGGCGGCGCGGCGGGAGCTGGTCGAGGAGACCGGGCTGGACCTGACCGGCGTCGAGCTGGAGCAGCTGGGGGCGTACGGCGACCCCGACCGTGACCCCCGGCACCGGATCATCAGCGTCGCCTGGCTGGCGCGGGTGGCCGAGCCGGTCGCGGTCACCGGCGGTGACGACGCGGCCGAGGCCCGCTGGCACCCGGTCCGCGAGCTGCGGGGCCAGCCGCTCGCGTTCGACCACGAGCAGATCCTGGCCGCCGGCCTGCGTCGGGCGGGTCAGGTTTGACGTGATTACGTGATGACGTAATACCATCTCCGCATGGTGGAGGAGATCGAGGCGCGGTTGGCCGATGTCGAGCGTCGGCTGGCCGCGCTGGAGGGTGGGCCCGGCAGCCCCGAGGCCGACCCTGATGTCGACCCAGACGTCGATCACCCCGACAGTCGGCCCACCCGGTTCTGGGCGCTGGAGGGGTTGCGGCCCCAGGCCACCGGCAGCGGCGCCGTGGTGTACGCCGGCACGGTGGCCACCGGGCACGGGGACCTGGAGTGGCAGTACGCGCACCGGGTCGACGACCTGCTCGGCGAGCCGGGGGAGCCGGGCCCCGACGAGCAGGTCGCGGGCCGCCTCGCAGCGCTCGGCCACCCCGCCCGGTTGGCGATCCTCGCGGCGGCGGTGCGGGGCCACGACCGCACCGCCGACCTGGCCGACCTGCTCGACCTGGGCACCAGCGGGCAGGTCTACCACCACGTCAAGGCCCTCACCGCTGCCGGCTGGTTGCGCGGGGCCGGTCGGGGCCGGGTGGCGGTGCCTCCCGAGCGGGTGGTCCCGCTGCTGGTGGTCCTGGGGGCGGCGTCGTGAGTCGACGGTGGTGGCCGGTGGCGCTGGGCGCGGTGGTGGCGCTCGCGCTCGGGTGGGTGCTCCGCCCCGCCGACCACCCGCTGCCGTCGGGCCACCGCGGGGACGAAGCCCTGGCGGAGCGGGCCCGCGAGCTCACCGACGGACTCCCCAGCGCCCTCGCCGTCGCCGTGGTCACCCCGCAGGACACCCGCACCGCCAGCATCGGGGCCCCCCTCGAGGGCACCTTCGAGATCGGGTCGGTCACCAAGGGCCTGACCGGGATGCTCTACGCCGACGCGGTCGAGCGCGGCGAGGTGTCACCGGGCACGACGGTCGGGGAGGCACTGGGGCTCGCGGACGTGCCGGCGGCGGGGATCACGCTGCAGCAGCTGGCGCGCCACCGGTCCGGCCTGCCACGCAACGCCGGCGGCATCGGCGGGTTCCTCCGCGGGGCGTGGGCGACCCTCCTGGCCCGGGACCCGCACCCCGACGAGAGCTCGGCGGTGCTCGACGCGCTGCGCGAGGTCGACCCGGAGCCCGATGGCGCGTCGTACTCGAACCTCGGGTTCGACGTGCTCGGTCACGCACTGGCGGCCGAGGCGGGGACCGACTACCTGGCCCTGCTGCGGCAGCGGGTCGTCGAGCCGCTGGGGCTGCACAGCGTGAACGTCCCCCACTCCGCGTCCGATCTCACCGACCGTGCCGTCACCGGCCGGGACGCGGCCGGGCGGGAGCAGGCACCGTGGGTCGGGCACGGCAGCGCGCCCTCGGGCGGGGTCCGCGCGGACGTCGAGGACCTGGCCGTCCTCGCTGAACGGCTGCTGGCCGAGGACGCCCCCGGGGCCGACTCGCTGGCTCCGGAGGCCGAGTTCGACGGGGACCGGATCGGGGCCGGCTGGATCACCAGCGAGCACGACGGGCACCGGCTGACCTGGCACAACGGTGGCACCGGCGGCTTCCGCTCCTGGTTCGGGATGGACCGCGAGGCCGGGGTCGGGGTGGTGCTGCTCGCCGCCACGACCCACGACGTGGACGCGGCCGCTCGGGAGCTGCTGCTGGCGGAGGTGGCGCGGTGATCCTCCCGATCGTGGTCGGCGCGCTCTGCGGGTTCTACCTGTGGGTGCTGTTCGCAGGCGTGCTCGGGGTCGGGTCCCTCGGGGCCACCGACCGACTCAAGCTGGTGACGCTCGTGCTCGAGACGCTGGTGATGCTCCTGCTCGCCCAGGTGCTGGTCCCGTGGACGCCGACGCTCGGACTGGTGTGGGTGGCCGGCGTCGGCGCGGTCGGGGCCGGTGTCGTGCTCGCCGTACGGCGTGGGCGGACGCTGCCGTGGTTCGCGGCCGCCTCCCCGGGGCGGCTCCGGCTGCGTCGCCTCACCGCGCCGCCGTACGCCGCCGTGCTGGCCACCACGTCGGTGCTGGGCTACGCCACGGTCCTCTGATCTGAGGGACACCGACGGTGCGCGCCCACACGGGGCGGGGCGCCCCCGGTCCGGCACAATGGAGGTCGTTGTGCGCATCTCCTACCCACCCGAGCTGCCGGTCA
>CAZRKV010000320.1:0-2923 GCA_964600305.1 uncultured Nocardioides sp.
GGTCGTACTTGCCGAAGGGGTAGGGGTAGTCGAAGGCCTCCTCGTAGAAGGCGAAGCCCTGCCGGGTGAGCTCCACGAGCTCCTCAGCGTCCAGGTGCTCGCGGATCGACTGCCGGCAGAAGTGGCCCAGCTCGATCCGGCCGTGCTTGCCCTCGTAGGTGTCGCGCACCTGGTGGTACTCACCGGCCACCAGGGCGGTGATGTAGGTGGACATCCGCTCCGTGGGCGCGAACCGCCAGCGGGCCAGGCCGTCCCCGAGGTTCTCCGGGTCGGGGGTCGGGGAGTTGGAGACGACCACCCAGTGCGCGGGCGCGGTGACGTCGAAGGTGAAGCGTGCCTTCAGGTCGGGTTGCTCGAAGGTGGTGTAGACCCGGCGCGCGTCCGGGACCTCGAACTGGCTGTAGAGGTAGACCCGGTCGTCGGCCGGGTCGACGAACCGGTGCAGGCCCTCCCCGGTCCGGCTGTAGGCGCAGTCGGCCTCCACCACCAGCTCGTTGTCCTCGGCGAGGTCGTCCAGCGCGATCCGGCTGTCGGCGTACGCCGTCGCGGGGTCGAGGCGTCGCCCGTTCAGGGTGATCGTGTGGACCTCCGCCCCGACCAGGTCGGCGAAGGTGGCCGCCCCGGGGCGGTGGCAGCGGAACCGGATCGTGGTCGTGGACGCGAACGTCGTGTCCGAGGTCGTGAGGTCCAGCTCGACGGTGTAGGAGTCCACCTCGAGCAGGTCCGAGCGGGTGCGTGCTTCGTCGCGCGTCAGGTTCTGTCCGGGCATGGGCGCATCCTCTCACCCCGGGTCCCGGGGTCCCCGGGACCCGGGGCGAGATCGCCATACCTTTACCTTTGACAACTTCTGTCACATCATCGGTAGGCATGCGACCACTTCGCCCACTGCTTCGTCCCGTCTCGGGGGCCGGCGCGATCGTGCTGGCCGCGGGACTGCTCGCAGGCCCGGCGGCCCAGGGCGCCCCAGCGCCCGACGCCCGCGCGGACCGGGACCGGGACCGGTTGTCCCTCGAGCCCGACCCGGCGTCCCGCGTGAGCGCTGCCGAGCTGGACCTCGACGCGGAGCAGCCCGAGGTGGCCCGGCGCGGCCCCGGGAACGGCCCCGGCAACGGCCCCGGGGGGCCGGCCACCGGTCGGGTGGAGACCGACCGATTCTCCCAGGTGGCCGTCACCTGGGCGGGGGCGACGGCCCCGGGGGTGCACGTGCGGACCCGGACCGACGGCGAGTGGACCCCGTGGCGCGAGCTCGCCCCGCTCGGTGACGGGCCGGGCGGCGCGGAGGAGGAGCAGGCGGACCGCCGGGGCACCGAGCTGCTGTGGGTCGGGCCCTCGGACGGCGTCCAGGTGCGCACGACGGGGCCGGCCCGCGAACCCCGCCTGGTCCTCATCGACCCGGGCCGGGAGCCGGCCGACTCCGCCCGGCCCGCGGCGGCGGGCTCGCGGGGCAGCGTGAGTGCCGTGCCCGCGGTCGCGGCCGCGACCACGACGGCTGCGACCACGGGCGTGCAGACCGCCAGGCGCACCTCCGGGACGCCGGCGCCGCGCCTGCACAGCCGCAGGAGGTGGGGGGCCGACAACAGCTGGCGCAACGGCAAGCCGACGTACATGCGACGCCTCAAGCAGGTCCACGTCCACCACACCGCCACCGGCAACGGCTACTCACGGCGGGACGTGCCCGGCATCATCCGCGGGATGTACCGCTACCACACCAAGAACCTGGGCTGGTTCGACATCGGCTACAACTTCCTGGTCGACCGGTTCGGCCGGGGCTGGGTGGGCCGCAGCGGTGGACCACGACGCCTGGTCAAGGGGGCCCACACGCGGGGCTTCAACCACAAGTCCGCCGGCGTGGCGATCATCGGCAACTACCAGCGGGCCCGCCCCTCCCGTCGCTCCCTGCGGGCGACGGCCAACATCGCGGCCTGGAAGCTGGACAAGCACGGGCGGCGGGCGATCGGCAAGGTGCCGATCCGGTCGCGGGGCAGCGACAAGTACCCCGCCGGCACCGCCGTGCGGCTGCCGTTCATCGACGGTCACCGCGACACCGGGAGCACCGCGTGCCCGGGTGTGCACGTCTACGACCGGCTTCCCGTGGTCCGCCGGATCGCCCAGCGCAGGATCAACCGCACCTCCTGATCCGGGTCCCGGGCACCGACCGGCGGGCGGGGGGCCTCCGGGACGCGGATAGGATCGCGCCCCATGAGCAGAGTCCTGTCCGCAGTCGCCTGGCCGTACGCCAACGGTCCGCGCCACATCGGCCACGTGGCCGGTTTCGGCGTGCCCTCCGACGTGTTCAGCCGGTACATGCGGATGGCGGGCCACGACGTGCTCATGGTCTCGGGCACCGACGAGCACGGGACGCCGATCCTGATCGCTGCCGACGAGGCCGGGGTGTCCCCCCAGGAGCTCGCCGACCGCAACCACCGGCTGATCGCGGAGGACCTGGTCTCGCTCGGTCTGTCCTACGACCTCTACACCCGCACCACCACGCGCAACCACTACGCCGTGGTGCAGGAGATGTTCACCGGGGTGCACCGCAACGGCTACTTCGTGGAGCAGACGACCCAGGGGGCCATCTCGCCGTCCACCGGGCGCACCCTGCCGGACCGCTTCATCGAGGGGACCTGCCCCATCTGCGGCGCTGCGGGGGCCCGGGGCGACCAGTGCGACACCTGCGGCAACCAGCTGGACCCCGCCGACCTCATCGACCCGGTGTCGAGGATCAACGGCGAGAAGCCGGAGTTCGTCGAGACCCGGCACTTCTTCCTGGACCTGCCCGCGCTGGCCGAGGCGCTGGGGGAGTGGCTGGACGAGCGCGAGGCCAGCGGGCTGTGGCGCCCCAACGTGATCCGGTTCAGCCAGAACATCCTCTCCGAGATCCGGCCCCGGGCGATGACCCGCGACATCGACTGGGGCATCGCGG
>CAZRKV010000321.1:0-2901 GCA_964600305.1 uncultured Nocardioides sp.
GTGATCCCGCGGGCCTTCTTCTCCGGGCTGGTGCGGGCGGCCACCAGCACCAGGTCGGCGGAGTAGCCGTGGGTGATGAACGTCTTGGACCCGTTGATCACCCAGTCGTCGCCGTCGCGCACCGCGGTGGTCTTCAGGGCGGCCAGGTCGGAGCCGCCGGAGGGCTCGGTCATGCCGATCGCCGTGAGCAGCTCGCCCCGGCAGAAGCGGGGCAGCCAGCGCCGCCGCTGCTCCTCGGTGGTCAGCTGCACCAGGTACGGCGCCACGATGTCGGCGTGGATCCCGAGGCAGGAGGGCAGGGCCATGTTCACCTTGGCCAGCTCCTCGGTCAGGACCGCGTTGAACCGGTAGTCCCCGGCCTCGCTCCCGCCGTACTCCTCGGGGACCTCGAGGCCCAGGAAGCCCTGCTTGCCCGCCTCGAGCCAGAACTCGCGGGGCAGCGCCTTGTCGGCGACGTACTGGTCGAGGTGGGGCACGACCTGGCGGTCGAGGAACTCCCTCACCGAGCTGCGGAACGCTTCGTGGTCCTCGTCGTGGATCGTGCGCTTCATGCTGCTCCTCGGGTCGCGACTACCCCCATCGTAGGCTCGTCGGATGGGTTCCCGCCCGGGTCGACCGTCGCTCCCGGCGGCACTGCTCCTGGCACTGTTGCCGGTGCTGCTGACCGCTTGCGCCACGCCCGGACCCGCCCGGGAACCGGCCGACGACGCCGGGTCCGGACCCACGGCCGGACCCGCGCCCACCACCGGACCGGCCACCGCCCCCGGCCCCGGCCCCGCACCCACGCTGACCCCCGAGCCCGGGACCAGCCCGCCGCCGTGGCTGGGCGAACGGGTGCTGCCCCTGGCCGAGGACGGGTACGGCGTGGTCCGCCCCACTCCTCCGGCCCTGCGCGAGCGCCGGTTCACCCGGCCCGCGGGGCTCCCACCGCTGCCGGGCCGCGGCTACGCCTCCCGCGCCACGACGCCGGCCCCCGACCGGGTCGTCGCCCGCAGCTCGTGGCGCCCGGAGTGCCCCGTCGCCCGCGAGGACCTCAGCTGGTTGCGGGTCGCCCTGCACGGCTTCGCCGGGGAGCGCCACACGGGGGAGGCGCTGGTGCACGCAGACGCGGTCGAGGACCTGCGGCAGGTGTTCGCCGAGCTGTGGCGGGCGGGCTTCCCGATCGAGCGGATGCGGATCACCCGGGCCGCGGAGGTCGACGCACCCCCGACCGGGGACGACAACAACACCACCGTCCTCGTCTGCCGGCAGGTCACCGGTGGCGGGTCGTGGTCGGAGCACGCCCGCGGGCTGGCGATCGACGTCAACCCGTTCCAGAACCCCTACCGGCGGGGGGACCGGGTGCTGCCGGAGCTCGCCTCGGCGTACCTCGACCGGGGGAACCTGCGCCCCGGGATGGTGCGTCCCGACGGGCCCGTGGCGCGGGCCTTCGCGCGGGTCGGCTGGGAGTGGGGCGGCGCCTGGCACGGCCTGGTCGACCACCAGCACTTCAGCCGCGACGGGACCTGACGCCGGCGGCCGGGCCTCCTCAGCGCGGGGCGCCCCGACCGTCCGCGTGCGAGCCGAGCTGCTCCTCGACCCACTCCGGGACCACCCGGCTCGCGGGCCCGTGGCGCGCCTCGTCGAAGTAGGGCGTCCCCGCGCTCGGTTCGAGGTTGAGCTCCACGGTACGGGCGCCGTGGGCCGCCGCGACCTGGACGAAGCCCGCAGCGGGGTAGACCGCGCCGGAGGTCCCGACCGACACGAACAGCTCGGCGGAGAGCAGGGCCGACTCGATCTCGTCCATCCCGTGGGGGACCTCGCCGAACCAGACCACGTCCGGGCGCAGCTCCGGCCGGCCGCAGCCGGGGCACGGCGGGTCGCCCGACATGGGACCGGTCCACGGCGACCGCGCGTGACATCCCCGGCACAGCGCCGAGTGCAGCCGACCGTGCATGTGCAGCACCCGGCGGGAGCCGGCCCGCTCGTGGAGGTCGTCGACGTTCTGGGTGACCACGAGCAGCTCGTCGCCGAGCCACTCCTCGAGCCGGGCCAGGGCCTCGTGCGCCGGGTTGGGCCGTACGCCGGCCACCTGCGCGCGGCGCTCGTCGTAGAAGCGGTGCACCAGCTCGGGCTGCCGCTCGAAGGCCTCCGGGGTGGCCACCTCGGTCACGTCGTGGCCCTCCCAGAGCCCGTCGGCGTCGCGGAAGGTCTGCACTCCGCTCTCGGCGGAGATCCCGGCCCCGGTCAGCACCACGACCCGGGTGCCGGGCCCGGTGCCCGGGGGAGTCAGAAGTCCTCCCCCGACCGCCGCGGCCTGCCGAGCGCGACGTGGGTCAGGGCGGTCAGCCCGATCCGGGCGGCGAAGGGCTGCACGACCGGGTGCTCCCCCAGGAGGGTGGCCAGCCAGCGGCGGCCCTCGTCGTCGGCGCCACCGGCCATGATCATGTGGTCCAGCTCGAGCTCGACGAGGAGTCGGCCGAGCTCGGTGTCGTCGCGGTGGTCGACCACCCGGGAGCCGCCGTCGAGGACCCGGTCGATGTCCGGCTCGGCGAGCAGGGCCGCCGAGGTGCGCGGCATGGCGGTGAGCCCCGGGCCCTCGAAGTCCTCGCGTCCCGGGCCGGTCCGCCCCAGCAGCGACCAGCGGGACCGGAAGGCCATCAGCTCGCCGGCGTCCAGCGCCGCCACGCACCACCCCTTGCCGAGCGCGGTGCCGAGCTGGTCGACCACCCACGCGAGCCTGGCCCCCGGGATCTCCGCGTCGAGCTCGTCGAGGTGGCTCAGGCAGCTCTCGACGACCCCGGCGAAGCGGTCCGCCGCCCCCGCTGGGGGGTGGGCGTCGCCCGGGTCGTCCATAGTGGAGGCGATGTCCGGCGTCATGTGTCTGATGTTATAGCCGGATCGGCTCGTCCGCGCCATCGT
>CAZRKV010000322.1:0-2893 GCA_964600305.1 uncultured Nocardioides sp.
GCGGACGACCCGGCACGCGCGCGGCGTGGTCGACCGCATCTTCTGGGAGTGAGCGTGGGGGAGCGGCCGGGCATCGCCGGACCGTTCACGCTCCGGCGCCACCAGGCCGAGGCGTTGGCCGCCCTGGAGGAGGCGTGGTCCGCCGGTCGGCGGCGGGCCTGGGTGGTGCTCCCGCCGGGAGCCGGCAAGACCCTGGTGGGCCTCGAGACCGGCCGGCGGATGCTCGCCACCGGGGAGGTCGAGCACGTGGTCGTGCTCGGCCCCAACACCGCGATCCAGGCCCAGTGGCTCGAGGACGGCGAGGTGCTGGGCCTGGACACCTCCGACACCCGGGACCTCGCCGGCCGCCTCACGGCACTGACCTACCAGGCGCTGGCCGTCTTCGACCCGGACGCCGAGGTGGACGACGACGGCGCGGAGGAGTCGCTGATCGCGCGGCTGCACGAGAACGGCCGGTCCCTGGTCGGCGCGCTGCGGGACGCGGGGCCGCTGCTGCTCGTCCTCGACGAGTGCCACCACCTGCTGGAGGTGTGGGGCCGGCTGCTCGAGGAGGTGCTGGCCGAGCTGCCGGAGGCCTGGGTGCTCGGACTGACCGCCACGCCGCCGGAGACCCTCACCCGGGCCCAGGCCGACCTGGTCGAGGAGCTGTTCGGGCGCAGCGTCTACGCCACGTCCATCCCGGCCGTGGTGCGCGAGGGGGACCTGGCGCCGTTCGCCGAGCTGGCCTGGCTCACCGAGCCGACCGGCCACGAGCGCCGCTGGCTGGCCGAGGAGGCCGACCGGTTCCACGAGCTGGTCCACCAGCTGACCGACCCGGACTTCGGGTCCGTGTCCTTCCTGCGGTGGTGCGACCGCAGGTTCGTCGAGCCGGTCGGCGACCGGCTCACGTGGGCCGAGCTGAGCAACGCCGAGCCGGAGCTGGGCACGGCCGCACTGCGGTTGCACCACGCCGGCCTGCTCGCCCTGCCCGACGGGGCTCGCGTGCGCGAGGAGCACCGACGCGAGCCCACGGCCGAGGACTGGATGGCGCTGCTCGAGGACTGGCTGCTCCACGGCCTCCGTACGGAGGACGAGGACGCCCGCGTCGCCGAGGCGGTACGCCGCGCCCTGCCCTCGGTCGGGTACGTCTGGACCCGCCGGGGCATCCGCCGCGGACGCACGCCGGTGGACCGGGTGCTGGCCCGGTCGGTGGCCAAGACCCACGCCGCGGTGGAGATCGTCGGCCACGAGCACCGGGCGCTGGGGGACCGGTTGCGGATGCTCGTGCTCTGCGACCACGAACGGGCCTCCGCGACCCTGCCGGCCCGGCTGGACGGGGTGATCGACGCCCAGGCCGGGTCCGCCACCCGGACCCTGGACTCCCTCCTCGAGGACCCAGGGACGGCCCCGTTGTCGCCGATGCTGGTCACCGGGCGGACCGTGGCGGCCGCCCCCGAGGCCCTGGACGACCTGGTCCGGGCGGTGGCCCGCTCCGACCCCGGTCTGGCCTCCCGGCTGGAGGTGGTGGCGGGGGAGGGGAAGGCGGCCCGGCTCGAGGGGCCCTGGACCAGCCGCACCTGGGTCGGGCACGTGACCCGCTTCTTCGAGGACGGCGGCAGCCAGGTGCTGGTCGGCACCCGCGGTCTCCTCGGGGAGGGCTGGGACGCCCGCCGGGTGAGCGGCCTGGTGGACCTGACCGCGGCCACCACCACCACCGCGGTGGTGCAGACGCGGGGCCGGGCCCTGCGGGTGGACCCGGCGTGGCCGGACAAGGTGGCGCTCACCTGGACGGTCGTCTGCGTGGCCGGGGAGCACCCGCGCGGCGACCAGGACTGGCGCCGGCTGGTGCGCAAGCACACCGGCTTCTACGGGATCGACCAGGACGGTGAGGTGGTCGACGGGGTCGCCCACGTGGATCCGCTGTTCTCGCCGTACGCGCCACCGGAGCGCGACCGGTTCGACGCGGTCAACGCCCGGATGGTGGTGCGGTCCCAGGACCGCGACCGGGTCCGCGCCGGGTGGCGGGTCGGCGAGCCCTACGAGGACGCCGTGGTCCGCACGGTGCGGATCCTCCCGGGCCGGGCGACCGCGCTGGAGGAGCAGGACGAGGCCCGGGCGCCGGCCCCGGTCGTGGCCCAGCGGTCCGCCCTGGACCTCCGTCGGGTGCGTCGTCCCGGATGGGGCGCCGGCGGGGCGTCCTGGTGGGGTGTTGCCGGGCTCGTGGCGCTGGTCGTCGCCGTCCTGGTCGAAAGCCCCTGGCCCGGGCTGGCGGCGGCTCTCCTCCTGCTGGTGGGCGCCGCAGTGCGGGGACGGGCACTGGCCGCGTTCGGCGAGGAGGTGCTGGCCGAGGTCGCCCGGCCACCCAGCGTGGCCCGGGTCGCCCACGCGGTGGCCGACGGCTTGCACGGTGCCGGACTGGTGGAGCGGGGGTCGGAGTCCGTCCGGCTGGACCTGGACACGGACGGCGAGTACCGCTGCCACCTGGCCGACGTGCCCGAGCACCAGTCCGAGGTCTTCGCCACGGCCCTGGACGAGGCGGTCTCCCCCGTCCTCGAGCCGCGGTACCTCGTTCCCCGGCACGTGGTCGTGCCCGACGGCTCGCCGCGCGAGGCCCTGCGGGCGGCGTACGGGCGGGTGGAGGCGGCTCACGTCGCCTGGCACGCCGTCCCCGCGGTGCTGGGGGTGAACGCCGGCCGGGCGGCGGCCTACGCCCGGGCCTGGGACCACTGGGTCGGTGGTGGTGATCCGCTCTACACCGGGAACCCGCAAGGCGCTGGGGTGCTCGCGGCGAACCGGGGCAGCGACCCGTTCGACGTGGTCACCGTGATGCGGCGTCGCTGGACCTGAGGCGCTCACCGGCCCCTGCTACGGTTGTTGCGAATCGTTTGCAACAAGGGCGCCGAGGCGCCCGGTG
>CAZRKV010000323.1:0-2879 GCA_964600305.1 uncultured Nocardioides sp.
TGCAGCGGCTTGAGCACCGGCATCGCGGCCATGGTGGTGCAGTTCGGGTTGGCGACGATGCCCTTGGGGATCGAGGACAGGGCGTGCGGGTTCACCTCGGCGACGACGAGCGGGACCTCGGGGTCCTTGCGCCAGGCCGAGGAGTTGTCGACCACGGTGACCCCGGCCTCGGCGAACTTGGGCGCGAGCGCCCTCGAGGTGGACCCACCGGCGGAGAAGAGCGCGATGTCCAGCCCGGTGGGGTCGGCGGTGGCGGCATCCTCGACGGTGACCTCGCGGTCCCCGTAGGGCAGCACCGTGCCGGCCGACCGGGCCGAGGCGAAGAAGCGCACCTCCTCGGCCGGGAAGCCCCGGTCGAGCAGGATCTGGCGCATCGCGACACCGACCTGGCCGGTGGCGCCCACGACGCCGAGGCGAACGTTGCGGCTCATCGACCCGTCCCTCCGTACACCACGGCCTCGACCTCGTCGGCGTCCAGGCCGAAGGCGCTGTGCGTGGCCTGGACCGCGCGCTCCACCTGGTCCTCGCCGACCACGACGGACAGCCGGATCTCGGAGGTGGAGATCATGTTGATGTTGACGTCGGCGTCCGCGAGGCAGGTGAAGAACTTCGCGGTGATGCCGGGGTGGGTCCGCATGCCGGCGCCCACCAGGGAGACCTTGCCGACCTTGTCGTCGTAGAGCAGGCCGTCGAAGCCGATCTCGTCCTGCACCTTCGACAGCGACGTCATCGCCGTCTGGCCGTCGGGCTGGGGCAGGGTGAAGGAGATGTCGGTCCGGTTGGTCGAGCTCTCGGACACGTTCTGCACGATCATGTCGATGTTGATCCCGGCCTCGGCCAGGACCTCGAAGATGCGTGCGGCCTGTCCCGGCTGGTCGGGTACGCCGAGGACGGTGATCTTGGCCTCGCTGCGGTCGTGCGCGACGCCCGAGATGATGGCCTGTTCCATGGTGTTGTTCCCCTCCGTGGGATCGGCGACGACCCACGTGCCCTCCTTGTCGCTGAAGGAGGAGCGGACGTGGATCGGGATGTTGTAGCGACGTCCGTACTCGACGCAGCGCAGGTGCAGGATCTTGGAGCCGTTGGCCGCCATCTCCAGCATCTCCTCGTAGGAGATGGAGTCGATCTTGCGGGCGGCCGGCACGATCCGCGGGTCGGCCGTGAAGACGCCGTCGACATCGGTGTAGATCTCGCAGGCGTCGGCCCCCAGGGCCGCCGCCAGGGCGACCGCGGTGGTGTCGGTGCCGCCACGACCCAGGGTGGTGATCTCCTTGGTGTCCTGGCTGACTCCCTGGAAGCCGGCCACGATCACGACGTGTCCCTCGGCCAGGGAGGTCGAGATCCGCCCCGGGGTGACGTCGATGATCTTGGCCTTGCCGTGGGCGGAGTCGGTGATCACCCCGGCCTGGGACCCGGTGAACGACTGTGCGGTGTAGCCCATGTCGCTGATGGCCATGGCGACCAGGGCCATGGAGATCCGCTCGCCCGCGGTCAGGAGCATGTCCATCTCCCGGGCGGGTGGCAGGGGACTCACCCCGCTGGCCAGCTCCAGCAGCTCGTCGGTGCTGTCACCCATCGCCGAGACGGCGACGACCACGTCGTGGCCCTCTCGCTTGCTCTCGACGATCCGTCGTGCGACGCGCTTGATGGCTTCGGCGTCCGCCAGCGACGAGCCGCCGTACTTCTGTACGACAATGCCCAAGGTCTTGGTCCTCGAAAGTTGACTTGCAGTCGGTCGACCGCCTCACCCACGGCGCCTGGGTGGCACGAGGCCGGCAGGGCCGGGCATGGCGGAGCCGCGCGGTGAGGCACGGCGGTTCGGTCCAGTCTAACCGGCCGTCGGATCGTCCGCCGTGCTCAAGATCTCATTGGCGGCCTCGACCCGCTCCTCGTCGCCGCTGAACTCGGCGTCCAGCCGGTCGTGGGCCACGATCGACTGCAGCGCCCGCAACATCCCACTGGCCTCACTGCCCCAGCTGGCCACGTAGGAGAACTGCCACCACCACAGCGCCTCCACCACCCGGCCCGCCCGGTAGTGGCGCAGACCGTGGGCCAGCGAGGTCGCCACGCTGGTGAGGTCGTCGGAGAGGTTGGAGATCACCACGTCGGTGTCGCCGTAGGCGTCGAAGAGCTCGGCGTAGGTGTCGACGTCGCCCAGCATCCGCGCCAGCCGCAGGCGCATCTCGTCCAGGTCCGGGTCCCGCCCGGCGTCGGGCTGGAACTCCTCCACGGGCGTGAAGTCCGTCTGCACCCCCAGCCGCGCGCCGGCCAGCAGCACCTGCGACACCTCGAGGAGGAGCAGGGACACCGCCCGCCCGCCGTCGGCCTCGTGGCTGATCGCCTGCAGGGCGACGAGGAAGCTCTCCACCTGGTCGGCGATCTGCTGGGCGAACTCGGCGAGCTCCCACCCGACCTCGGCGCGCTGCCCATCCTGGTCAGTCATCGGCCGACCTCCTCCCGGCGAACGCCCGTCCGAGGGTGACCTCGTCGGCGTACTCGAGGTCTCCTCCCACCGGCAGTCCACTCGCCAGGCGCGTCACGCGCAACCCCAGGGGCTTCAGCATCCGGGTGAGGTAGGTGGCCGTGGCCTCCCCCTCGAGGTTGGGGTCGGTCGCCAGGACCACCTCGTTGACCCTGCCGTCGGCGAGCCGCGCCATCAGCTCACGGATCCGCAGCTGGTCGGGTCCGACGCCGTCGATGGGCGAGATCGCCCCGCCCAGGACGTGGTAGCGGCCGCGGAACTCCCGGGTGCGCTCGATGGCGACGACGTCCTTGTACTCCTCGACCACGCACAGCACCTCGTCGGACCGCCGCGGGTCGCGACAGATCCGGCACTGCTCGTCCTCGGAGACGTTGAAGCACGTCTGGCAGAACTTGAC
>CAZRKV010000324.1:0-2872 GCA_964600305.1 uncultured Nocardioides sp.
GCGACCATGAGGTTGGTCGTCAGCTCGACCTCGCGGAGCAGGTCGGAGTCCTCGAGGGTCACATCGAACTGGTCAGCCACCTCCGGCTCCCTTCTGTTCACGCACGACCCCCACTCGCCTCCAGTCTGCCCCCTGCCGGGAGCCGACAAACCGGGAACCCCCAAACCAACCAGAGATGACCCGTTCGGGCCATGCCCCACGGGGGATCGACCGGGGGCGGGCCCACCCGGTCAACGAGCACGGCGCGCGGAAGGTACGACGAAGGCCCCACCCCGGCGTACCGGGGTGGGGCCTGGCGTGGCGACCGGGCTGTGCCCGACCGACTCACCTCGTCACAGGGGGCGGACGTTCTCCGCCTGCGGGCCCTTGGGGCCCTGGGTGACGTCGAACTCGACCTGCTGGTTCTCGTCGAGGGTCTTGTAACCCTGCGCCTGGATGGCCGAGTAGTGCACGAAGACGTCGTCGCCGCCGTCCTGCTGTGCGATGAAGCCGAAGCCCTTCTCGGCGTTGAACCACTTCACGGTGCCCTGAGCCATTGCTCTTACTCCTTAGTCGGGGCGGGAGCCGCCACCTCGGCGGCCCACACCGGGTGCGGGTGACACGTCGCTCCGACTTGCGTGGGGACCACGAAGAAGAAACGCCGTTGGATCACGTAACTCCGCGGGCGTCAGCCTTGCTGGAACTGGTGCACCCGGTGCAAGCACCACGCTACCAGCACCCCGGGCTTGACGGATGGTCGACGACCACGTAACGTCTTAGTTGAACTTTCAATCACAACCGGAGGGAGCCCCGAACATGGGCATCTTCACCAGGACCGAGAAGAACACCGGCCAGAACACCGGCGGCCAGGAGCAGGTCTTCGACCCCGCCACCAGCTGGATCGAGGACGTCTCGGGCACCTACACGATCGACGCCAGCCACAGCCGCCTGGGCTTCTCCGCCCGGCACGCGATGGTCACCACCGTCCGCGGCGCCTTCAAGGACTTCAGCGGCGAGGCCGTCATCGACGCCGCCGACCCGGCCAAGTCGTCGGTCACCGTCACCGCGCAGATGAGCAGCGTCGACACCGGCTCGCCGGACCGCGACGGGCACCTGGTCTCGGCGGACTTCTTCGACGCCGAGAACCACCCGACGATGACCTTCACCTCCACCCAGGTCGAGAAGGTCGACGCCGACACCTGGGCGATCACCGGTGACCTCACCATCAAGGGCGTCACCCGGTCGCTGACGATCGCCTTCGACGAGACCGGTTCCGCGCAGGACCCGTTCGGCAACACCCGCGTCGGGTTCGAGGGCTCCACGGCCATCAACCGCAAGGACTGGGGCCTGGAGTGGAACGCCGCCCTCGAGACCGGTGGCGTGCTGGTCAGCGAGAAGATCAAGCTCGACATCGACATCTCGGCGATCCGCAACGCCTGAGTCGCGTGAGCCGGCGGGGCACCTGACCCGCCACCCGACGGACCCCCGTCACCGGGCACGACCTGCCCGGGGCGGGGGTCCTCGTCGTACGGGCGGGTGGACGTCGGCACCCGCGCACGGCCCCCGCGAATCCGCATGACGCCCACCCGCGCCCGTGCGTAGGATCCTCCGGTGCCCGACCACCGGACCTCGCGATGAGCGCACGCGACGGCCTGCTCGACCTGCGGCCGCTACGCGCGAGCCCCGCGTTCACCCGGCTGTGGCTGGGCCAGGGCACGGCCGCCTTCGGCGGTCAGGTGGCCAACGTGGCGGTCCTCTACCAGGTCTGGCAGCTCACCCACAGCGCCTTCTGGACCGGGGCGATCGGGATCGCCCGCGCGGTCCCCCAGATCGTCCTCGGGCTGGTGGGTGGCGTCCTGGCCGACCTGTACGACCGCCGCTCGGTGCTCCGGGTGACCGTCGCCGGGCAGGTCCTCGCCGCGCTCGGCCTGGCCTGGCAGGCCTGGGCCGACGTCGGGTCGCTGGCGCTGGTGCTGGCGCTGGTGGCCCTGCAGACCGGTTTCCTGGCCCTGGGCATGCCCGCGGCCCGCAGCGTCCCGGCCCGACTGCTGCCGCTGCACCTGGTGCCCGCCGCCGTCGCCCTGCAGCACATCAGCTTCCAGGGCGCGATGCTCGGCGGGCCCGCGCTGGCCGGCGTCGTGCTGGGACAGGTCGGGCTGACCGCCTGCTACCTGCTGCAGGCCGGGCTCGCCGCGATCGGCCTGCTGTCGGTCATCTCCCTGCCCGCGCTCCCGGCCGACGAGGACACCCGCCCCGCCCCCGGGGCGGCGGCGCTGGTCGAGGGCGTGCGCTACGTCGTACGCCGCCCGCTGCTGCGCGACTCCTTCCTCGCCGACCTCTTCGCCACCGTCCTGGCCATGCCGATCGCGCTGTTCCCGCTGGTCAACGAGGAGCGCTTCGGCGGGGACCCGCAGACGCTGGGGTTCTTCCTGTCCGCGGTCGCGGTGGGCGGCGTGCTCGCCGGGTTCGCGTCGGGGACCTTCACCCGTGCCGAGCGGCTCGGGGCGATCCAGCTGGTGGCGGGCGCGGTCTGGGGGGTCGCGCTGGCGGTGTTCGGCCTCGTCGGCGGCCTCGGTACGGCGCTCGCGGCGCTGGCCGTGGCCGGGGCGGCCGACACCGTCTCGGTCGTCACGCGGGCGGCGATGGTGCAGCTGGTGACCCCGGACAGCCACCGGGGCCGGGTGGGGTCGGTGGAGCACGTGATCGCGGTGGCCGGCCCCGACGTGGGCAACTTCCGCGGCGGCGTCGTCGCCGACCTGACCTCGGCCCCGGTCGCGCTGGTCAGCGGCGGGCTGCTCAGCGTCGTCGGCATCGGGTGGCTGGCCTGGCGCGACCCGGAGCTGCGCCGCTTCTCCACCCGTCGCTGACCCGCCGACCCGGCCCCACGGCACCG
>CAZRKV010000325.1:0-2867 GCA_964600305.1 uncultured Nocardioides sp.
CCAGGGCGACATCTTCTCCGACTCCGACCCCGGCAGGTAGCCGAGCTCCTGGCCACCGACCGCGTAGAGCGGCCGGAACACCACCACCTTCTGGTGCTGGCCACGCTCCAGGACGGCCTCCAGCCCCGCGCACAGGGCGAGGGCGGACTTGCCGGTGCCGGCCCGCCCGCCGAGCGAGACGATCCCGATCGAGGGATCGGTGAGCAGGTCGAGCGCGACCCGCTGCTCGGCGGAGCGACCATGGATGCCGAAGGCCTCCCGGTCGCCGCGGACCAGGTGGACCTGCTTGTCCGGTCCGACCCGGCCCAGCGCCGTACCCCGCTCGGAGAGCAGGACCACCCCGGTGTGGCAGGGCAGGTCGCGGGCCGCGTCCAGGTCGACGGCCCCCTCGGCGTACAGCGCATCCACGTCGTCGGCCGGCACGTCGAGCTCGGCCATCCCGGTGTGGCCGGTGTCGGAGTCGGACCCGGCGAACGCCGCCTCGGCGCGGTACTCCTCCGCGACCAGGCCCACCGCGGACGCCTTGATCCGCAGCGGCAGGTCCTTGGAGACCAGGGTCACCGCCCGCCCCTCGTCGGCGAGGTTGCGGGCCACGGCGAGGATCCGGGCGTCGTTGTCCCACTCCCTGCCCGAGGGACGGAAGCCCGACGGCAGCACCCCCAGGTCGGTGTGGTTCAGCTCGACCCGGAGCGTCCCCCCGCGCTCACCGATCGGCACCGGTCGGTCCAGCCGCCCGTGCTGGATGCGCAGGTCGTCGAGCGAGCGCAACGCCGAGCGGGCGAAGTACCCCAGCTCGGGGTGGTGGCGCTTGGCCTCCAGCTCGGTGACCACCACCACCGGGAGGATCACCTCGTGCTCGTCGAACCGGCGCAGCGCACCCGGGTCGGCCAGCAGCACGCTGGTGTCCAGCACGTAGGTGCGGATGTCCTGTGCAGTCACAGCCTGTGCAGTCACGGCCCCTGCCCCTCACGGGTCGGCGCGCGCACTCTCGCCCCGGCCCTAGCTCGTGCCAACGGACCGGGAGCGTGTCCGAGAGCCGGAGTGCCGGCCCCGCAGGGCGCGGCGGTCCAGCCGTGCACTGCTGTCGCGAATGGTCACGATCGGGCCTCCCGATGCGGCGAGCTTCCCCACCCGCCGTTGGAGCCGAAACTACGCCGGCCTCGGGGGCGGTGGGCGCAGACACGCCCGGGCCCGGGGGTCAGGTGCCGTAGCGGCGCTCCCGCGCGGCGTAGGCCCGGATGGCGCGGAGGAAGTCGACCCGCCGGAACTCCGGCCAGAGGGCCTCGCAGAAGTAGAACTCCGAACGGTGGCTCTGCCACAGCAGGAAGCCCCCCAGCCGCTGCTCCCCCGAGGTACGGATGACCAGGTCGGGGTCGGGCTGGCCCTTGGTGTAGAGGTGGTCGGAGATGTCGTCGACGTCCACCGACTGGGCCAGCTCGGCCAGCGGCGTCCCCCGCTCGGCGTGCTCGGCCAGCAGCGAGCGGACGGCATCGGTGATCTCGCGACGGCCGCCGTACCCGACCGCGATGTTGACCAGCATCCCGTCGACGTCACGCGTCGCGTCGGCGGCCTCCTTCAGCCGCTCCGCGGTGGGCGCGGGGAGCAGGTCCAGCGCGCCGACCGGGTGCAGTCGCCACCGGCGCTGGACGGCGAGGGTGTCGACCGCGTCCTCGATGATCCGCAGCAGCGGGGTCAGCTCGTCGGGCCGGCGGTTGAGGTTGTCGGTGGACAGCAGCCACAGCGTGACCACCTCGATGCCCACCTCCTCCGACCACTGCAGCACCGGCTCGATGTTGGCGGCCCCGGCACGGTGGCCGTGGGCGGTGTCAGCACCCACCGAGCGGGCCCATCGACGGTTGCCGTCGAGCATCACCCCGATGTGCTTGGGCAGGCTCTCCGGAGGCAGGCGACGGACCATGCGGGCCTCGTACGCCGGGTAGAGCACCCTTCGGAGCCCGCTCTTGAAGTCCACCACGCCGGCGATTCTATGCCCCGCCACCGGCGGGGCGTGGGCCGCGAGCCGGCGAGGAAGGTTGACCTGGCCTACGTTCGGGTAACTTGGGGGGCATGAACCAGCCGACCCAGCGCCTCACGCACGGCCTCGCCGACATGCGGCACGAGGCCGGGGAGCACCTGCGCGACGCCGTCGCCGACGTCAAGCCCAGGCTGCGCGGCTGGCTGCACCTGGGGACGGTGCCGGTGACGCTGGCGGCGGGACTGGTGCTGATCGCGCTCTCCCCCGACACCACCACCCGGATCGGGTCCACGGTCTTCACCGCCTCGGCCCTGGTGCTGTTCACGGTCTCGGCGATCTACCACCGCGGCACCTGGTCACCCCGGACCTGGGCCTTCCTCCGACGGTTCGACCACTCCAACATCTTCCTGCTGATCGCGGGCTCCTACACCCCGTTCTCGCTGATCATGCTCGAGGGCACCGACCGGGTCACGATGCTCTCGATCGTCTGGGGCGGGGCCGTGCTGGGCGTGCTGTTCCGGGTGCTGTGGGCCGACGCGCCCCGCTGGCTCTACACCCCGATCTACATCGCCCTGGGGTGGGCGGCCGTGCCCTTCATCCCCGAGTTCGCCGCCGCCACCGACCGGATCGGGTTCGGCGTCGGGATCGCCACCCTCGTGCTGGTCGCCCTGGGCGGCATCCTCTACACGCTCGGCGGCGTGGTCTACGGACTCAAGCGCCCCGACCCGTGGCCGCACCTCTTCGGCTTCCACGAGGTCTTCCACAGCTTCACGGTCCTGGCCTTCGTGGCCCACTACGTCGGGGTCTCCCTCGCGACGTACTCGCTGCGCTGACCCCCCGCCGAGTCGGCCCCACGGCACCGCCGAGTCGGCCCCACGGCACGCTCACGCGT
>CAZRKV010000326.1:0-2867 GCA_964600305.1 uncultured Nocardioides sp.
TCGGCCCCCACCACCCACATGGCGAAGAACTGCGACCCGCCGCCGTACGCGTGCCCCAGCGCGGTGCGCGCGCCGTCGACCTGGTGCTCCCCGGCGCGTCCCCGCACCTGCAGCGCCGCCTCGGCGAAGCGCAGCATGCCCGAGGCCCCGATCGGGTTGGACGAGAGCACCCCTCCGGAGGCGTTGACCGGGAGCCTCCCGTCCAGGGCGGTGGCGCCGGACTCGGTGAGTCGCCACCCCTCGCCCTCCGCGGCGAAGCCGAGGTTCTCCAGCCACATCGGCTCGAACCAGGAGAACGGGACGTAGATCTCGGCGGCGTCGATCTCGTCGATCGGGGAGGTGATCCCGGCCTGCTTCCACAGCGCCGCCGCGGCCTCCCGCCCCGCCTGGGGGTTGACCTGGTCGCGCTCGGCGGCGGTGGTGGGCTCGGAGCGCATCACCGTGCCGTGGATCCAGGCGGGGGAGTCGGCCGTCCGCGCGGTGTCGGCGCCCCCGATCACCATCGCGCAGGCCCCGTCCGAGGAGGGGCAGGTCTCGTCGTACCGGATCGGGTCCCACAACATCTGCGAGGCCAGCACCGTATCCACGGTGGTGTCCTCGTTGCGCAGGTGCGCGTAGGGATTGTGCAGCGCGTTCCGCCGGTCCTTGGCCGCCACCACCGCACCGATGTGCGTGGGGGCACCGGAGCGGCGGATGTAGGAGCGCACGTGCGGGGCGAAGTAGCCGCCCGCCCCGGCGTGCACCGGCATGACGAACGGCACCGGGATCGACAGGGCCCACATCGCGTTGGACTCGGACTGCTTCTCGAAGGCCACGGTCAGCACCCGCTCGTGGACACCGGACTGGACCAGCGAGGACGCGACGATGGCGGTGGAACCCCCGACCGACCCCGCGGTGTGCACCCGGAGCAACGGCTTCCCGGCGGCGCCCAGCGCCTCGGCCAGGTAGAGCTCGGGCATCATCACGCCCTCGAACAGGTCCGGCGCCTTGCCCACCACGACGGCGTCGATGTCGTCGAAGTCCATGCCGGCGTCGCCGAGGGCCCGGTCGATGGCCTCCCGGCAGAGGCCGGCCATCGAGACGTCCTCGCGCTTGGCCCGGTGGTGGGTCTGGCCGATGCCGACGACCGCCGCCGCCTGTCGGTGGGTGAGCTTGTCGAGAGCGCTCATCGTGCTCCTCCGGTGGTCGGCTCGGGCGAGTCCTGCAGCACGCAGACGAGGTTCTGCTGCAGCGCCGGTCCCGAGGTGGCGTGGCCCAGCGCGCTCCCGACCTCGCCCGAGGAGACCCGGCGGGCGGCCTCCCCGATCCGGATCAGGCCGCCGGTGAACATCGGGTTGGACGCGAGGGCGCCGCCCGAGGGGTTGATCCGCGTGTCCGCGCCCAGGTCGAGCTCCCGCCGCAGGACCAGCTCCTGGTGGCTGAACGGGGCGTGCAGCTCGGCGAGCTCGACGTCCCCGAGGCCGTCGGCCGCGGCACGGCGGGCCGCCCCGCGGGCGCTCGGGGACGCGGTCAGGTCGCGACCGCCGAGGTGCAGCGGGTCGACCTGGTGGGCGATGCCGGTGATCCACGCGGGTCGGTCCAGGACCTCCCGGGCCCGGTCGTCCGCGGCCAGGACGATCGCGGCGGCCCCGTCGGTGACAGGGGCGCAGTCGTGCTTGCGCAACGGGTCGGCGTACGTCGGTCGCGCGAGCAGGTCGGCCACCGAGGACCCACCGCTGCGCACGGCGTACGGGTTGTCCTCGGCGTCGGTCAGCGAGCGGTGGACCACCTCGGCCATCGCCTTCTCGTCCCAGTGGCCCCCCTCGAGACCGAGCCGGGCCTGGAGCGCCGCCAGGGAGACCGTGTCCGGCCACAGCGGAGTCATCGTGTAGGGGTCCAGCTGCAGGGCGAGGGTCCGGCGCAGCACGCCGGCCGAGGACTTCCCGAAGCCGTAGACCAGCGCGGTGTCCACCTCTCCGGTCTGGATCTTCAGCCAGGCCTCGTACAGCGCCCACGCCGCGTCCATCTCCACGTGCGACTCGTTGACCGGCGGCACCGCACCGATCGCATCCACGGCGGAGACGAAGGAGAACGACCGCCCCGCCAGGTAGTCCGAGGAGCCGGAGCACCAGAAGCCGATGTCCGAGCGGGTGAGCCCCGTCTCCCGGTAGAGCTCGGAGAACAGCGGGACGAGCAGCTCCACCATCGTGGGCGACCCGTCGAAGTCCTGCATCTGTCGCTGGGCGAACCCGACGACGGCCACGTCCCTCATCGAGCGTTCCTCATCTCGTCGTCCTTCCTGCTCACAGGTGCTGCCGGTAGGTCTCGTACGGCGCGTCGGGCTCGCCGGTCGGGCGGAAGTGGCTGATGTTCTCGACCGACGTGCCCCACTCCTCGCGCGGCCTCCACACCGCCTCGACCCGCATCCCCATCCGGACCTCGCTGGCGTCGCAGTCGAGGATCAGGTGCAGGAAGGCGATGTCGGCCCCGTCGAGCAGCACGTACGCCGACACGTAGGGCGGCTGGATCTTCTGGCCGAGGAAGGGCACGTTGACGATGCAGAAGGTCGTCACGGTGCCCCGGTGTGCGAGCTCGACGGCGTCGGTGGTGGGGACGCCGTCGACCGGGCAGGCCCCCCGGGGCGGGACGTACACCTTGTGGCAGGCCGGGCAGCGCTGGCCGATCAGCCGGCCCTCGGCCAGGCCCCGGAAGAAGACCGACTCCTCCGGGCTCGCGGCGTAGGTGTAGTCGAGCGCGACGGGGGTGATCACTCCCGTGACCGGGTCGGGCAGCTCGAGTCCGGCGCCGGGATCCGGCTGGCCAGGTGGGGCGTCGGCTCCGGCGGGGGCCGGCTCGAAGCAGGCGATGTCGGTGATCGCGCCGACCCG
>CAZRKV010000327.1:0-2852 GCA_964600305.1 uncultured Nocardioides sp.
TGAAGCAGATCCTGCAGCGCAACAAGGAGCTGCAGGACATCATCGCCATCCTCGGTGTGGACGAGCTCTCCGAGGAGGACAAGGTGATCGTGAGCCGGGCCCGCCGGATCCAGCGGTTCCTCTCCCAGAACACCTACGTGGCCAAGCAGTTCACCGGCATCGAGGGGTCGACCGTCCCCGTCAGCGAGACCATCGAGGCGTTCAACAAGATCGCTGACGGCGAGTACGACCACGTCGCCGAGCAGGCGTTCTTCATGTGCGGCGGGCTCGAGGACGTCGAGCGCAACTGGGCCGAGATCCAGAAGGACCTCTGATGGCGAACCTGCAGGTGGAGCTGGTCGCGGCCGACCGCCTGGTCTGGTCGGGCGAGGCCACCATGGTCATCGCTCGCACCACGGAGGGTGACGTCGGTGTGCTGCCCGGGCACACCCCCATGCTGTCGCTGATGATCCAGGGGGTCGTGGACATCCAGACCACCGAGGGCGAGACCCTGGTGGCTGCGGTGGACACCGGTTTCCTCTCCGTGGCCGACGACCGGGTCTCGGTGCTGTCGGAGCGTGCCGACCTGTCCCACGACATCGACCTCGAGAAGGCCCGGCGCGAGCTCGAGCGGGCCCAGGCCACCGGGGAGTACGACACCGAGTCGCTCGAGGCGGTACGCCGGGCGGAGGCCCGCATCCGTGCCGTGGAGAGGGCGGGTTAGTCTTCGGTTGAGGGGCCGCGGAGGGCGGCCGGGACGCCGAGGAGTGTGAACGGATGCCGTGGTGGCAGGTCGTGCTCGTCCTGGTCGGCTTCCTGCTCGCGCTCGCCCTCGTCTGGGCCGCCGGCCTGGTGGCCCGCCGCCGCTTCCTCGCGCGACACGGCGGCACCTTCGAGCTCAGTCACCGCGTCCGGCCCGAGCGGGCCGGGCGCGGTTGGCTTCTCGGGCTCGGCCGCTACTCGGGGGACCGGCTCGAGTGGTTCCGGACCTTCTCCCTCTCGCTGCGCCCCAAGCGGACCTGGTGCCGCAACGAGCTGGCCTTCACCGGACGGCGCGAGCCCATGGGGTCCGAGCACGTCGCGCTCTACCACGACCACCTGGTGGTCTGCTGCCGGGCGGCCGGGCGCGAGGTGGAGTTCGCCATGACCCACGAATCGCTGATGGGGCTGCAGGCCTGGCTCGAGGCCCGGCCGCCGGGAACCGACTGGACCCGGGACCCGGTGCGCTGACCGACCCGGGAACACCCCTGGTCGTCAGGGTGCGCTCAGGGATGTCCCCGATGGATCCCGCGACGGATCGACGCGACGATGGCGGCATGGACCAGGTGAGCCGGCCCCGGGTGCAGCCCGGGGACGTGCGGATCGGCGACGTGGAGCGGGACGGGGTCGTCGAGCACCTCAAGCTCGCCTACGCCCGGGGACGCCTGGACATCGACGACTTCGACCGACGGCTGGAGCGTGCGCTCACCGCCCGCACCGCCGCCGACCTGGAGCCGGTGACCGCGGACCTCCACCCGGCGCGGCCGACCCCTCGCCCGACCGTGCCGAGCCCTCGTCCGACCGCCGAGGAGCGGCTGCTCGCCGGGCTCGCGCACGGCACGGCCTGGCTCCCGATCATCGTCCTGCCGGCCCTGGTGATGGCCACGGCGGGGAGCCGTTCCCCCTACGTACGACGCCACGCTGCCGAAGCGGTGAACTTCCAGCTCACGCTCCTGCTGGTCACGGTGCTCACCTTCGGGGTGGGGGCCATCCTGTACGCCGTGGCGTGGGCCGTGGGCTCCGTGGCGGGAGTGCTGGCCGTCCTGGGGCAGGACGTGCGCTACCCGTGGACCCTGCGCCTCGTCGGGGGGCGCTGAACCTCATGTGGAGCGCTCGCCTCCCGGGACCCAGAGCACGTCGCCCCGTTCCCGGTTCGCGTACCGGGCGAGGATGAACAACAGGTCCGAGAGTCGGTTCAGGTAGGTCAGGGCGAGGATGTTCATCGTCTCCCCGTGCTCGGCGTACGCCGTCCAGCCGGACCGTTCGGCCCGGCGGGTCACGGTGCGGGCCACGTGCAGGTGCGAGGCCGCCAGGGTGCCCCCGTTGAGGATGAAGGAGCGAAGCTTCGGCAGGTCGGCGTTGTACTGGTCGCACCACGCCTCCAGCCGGTCGACGTAGGCCTGCTCGATCCGCAGCGGCGGGTACTCCGGCTCGGCGACGACCGGGGTCGAGAAGTCCGCCCCCACGTCGAAGAGGTCGTTCTGGACCGTGGTGAGCACCCGCACCACCTCGTCCTCCAGCACGCCCTGGGCCACCGCGACCCCGATCTGGGCGTTGGCCTCGTCGACGTTGGCGTAGGCCTCGAGCCGCAGGTCGGTCTTGGAGGTCTGGCTCATGTCGCCGAGGCGGGTCTGTCCGGCGTCACCGGTGCGGGTGTAGATCACGGTGTGGTAGGACTAGGAAAAGAGCCTAGCCGGGGGCGCCGCGGCGGGCCGGGGGTGTGGGGAGCGCCGCGCGGGGGGCGGGGGGGCGGGGGTGCCGGATCGACATACCCTCGGGGGATGAGCAACTCTGCGAAGGACCGCCCCTGGGTGATGCGCACGTACGCCGGGCACTCGACCGCCACCGCCTCCAACGAGCTCTACCGCCGCAACCTCGCCAAGGGGCAGACGGGCCTCTCGGTCGCGTTCGACCTGCCGACGCAGACCGGGTACGACCCGGACTCGCCCCTGTCGCGCGGCGAGGTGGGCAAGGTCGGCGTCCCGGTGCCGCACCTGGGCGAGATGCGTCGGCTGTTCGACCAGATCCCCCTGTCCGAGATGAACACCTCGATGACCATCAACGCGACCGCGATGTGGCTGCTGGCGCTCTACCAGGTGGTCGCCGAGGAGCAG
>CAZRKV010000328.1:0-2838 GCA_964600305.1 uncultured Nocardioides sp.
AACCTCTTCAGCTCGGTCGCGGTGACCTTGCGCACGATGCTGCGGGCCGCCGGGGTGCCCAGGATCTCCTTGGTCTGGCCCTCGAACTGCGGCTCGGCCAGCCGGACCGCGACCACGGCCGTCATGCCCTCCAGCACGTCGTCCTTGACCACGTCCGCGTCGTTGACCTTGAGCACCTTGGTCTGGCGCATCACGTCGTTGAAGGTCTTCGTGGCCGCCTGCTCGAACCCGCTGACGTGCGTGCCCCCCTTGGGGGTGGCGATCACGTTGACGAAGGAGCGCAGCTCGGTGTCGTACCCGGTGCCCCACCGCACCGCCACGTCCACCTCGAGCTCGCGCTCGATCTCCTGCGGGGACATGTGTCCGGCGTCGTCGAGGATCGGCACGGTCTCGGTGAAGGTGCCGGTGCCCTGCAGCCGCACGATGTCGGTCACCGGCTCGTCGGGGGCGAGGAACTCGGCGAACTCGGCGATCCCGCCGTCGTGCCGGAACTTCTCCTCCCGCGGGGAGTCGCCCCGCAGGTCCCGGATCACCAGCTCCAGCCCGGGGACGATGAAGGAGGTCTGGCGCGCCCGCGTGATCAGCTCGTCGTACACGAACGACGCGTCACGGGTGAAGATCTGCCGGTCCGGCCAGAACTGCACCCGGGTCCCGGTGCGCCCCTTGGCCTTGGCGATCCGCTTGCCCTTGCGGCTCAGCCCCGACCGTGGCTCGAACGCCGCGTCGGGCCCGTCGCCGGCGAACACCCCCGGGACGCCGCGCCGGAAGGACATGCCCTGCTGGGCGGGCGAGCGGTCCACGTCGACGTCCAGGCGGGAGGACAGCGCGTTGACCACCGAGGCACCGACGCCGTGCAGGCCACCGGTGGCGACGTAGGAGCCGCCGCCGAACTTCCCGCCGGCGTGGAGCTTGGTGAAGATGACCTCGACGCCCGGGAGGCCGGTGCGTGGCTCCTTGTCCACCGGGATGCCACGGCCGTCGTCGACGACCTCGACGGAGTCGTCGGCGTGGAGGGTGACCTCGATCCGGGTCGCCGCCCCGGCGAGGGCCTCGTCGACGCCGTTGTCGATCACCTCCCAGAGGCAGTGCATCAGGCCACGGGTGTCGGTGGACCCGATGTACATGCCCGGACGCTTCCGGGCGGCCTCGAGCCCCTCGAGGACGAGCAGGTGCGCGGCGTTGTAGGTGTTGTCGATCTCTGGCTCCCGGGTGTGTGGGTACAGGGCTCAATCTACCCGCGACACGCCGGGGACCGGTGCAGGCTCGCCTGCCCGGACGTCGGCCGGGGCCGGTCTAGGTTGGGGGTCCGTCCCGGATACCGGGTCCTGGCACCCGTACTTGGACGGCCGTGGTTGGATGAGCGTGGCAGGCATCACCTGTCGGGAGGTGGGGAATGAACAACCCACTGGCTACGTTGTCCTGGACGTATGGCGTCGAATGATGAGAAATGAGGCCGATGTGACCACTGCAGTTGCCCCCAACGCGCTGAGCGTCGCGGACCGGTGCGACCGGTGCGGAGCCCAGGCCTACCTCCGCGTGGAGCTCCAGTCCGGCGGTGAGCTGCTCTTCTGCGCCCACCACGGCCGCGAGCACGAGGACAAGTTGCGCGAGGTCGCGGCCACCGTGGTGGACGAGACCCACAAGCTCGAGGCGTCCCCCACCGCCGCGTCGGAGGACGAGCGCTGACCCCGAACCCGACCCACTTCCACGAGGGCCCCGGACCATCGCGTCCGGGGCCCTCGTGCGTGGCAGGGCTCCCCGCCGGGAGCGGCGGCCCGCGATGACCCCGACCGAGGTCGTCGTCGCCCTCGTCCTGGTGGTCGGCATGGTCGGGATCGTGGTCCAGGTGATCCCCGGCTCGCTCCTGATCGGCGGCGCGCTGCTGGTGTGGGCCGCCGACACCGGAGGCCGGACGGCGTGGGTGGTCCTCGCCGCCGCCCTGCTGGTGCTGGTCGCGGGCACCGTGGTCAAGTACGTCGTCCCCGGGCGCCGGCTGCGCACCCGCGGCATCCCCGACCGGACCCTGCTGGTCGGGCTCGCCGGAGCCGTCGTGGGGTTCTTCGTGGTCCCCGTCGTGGGCCTGGTGCTCGGCTTCGTGCTCGGCATCTACCTCGCCGAGCGCCTCCGGGTGGGCGGCGCGGCCGCGTGGCCGTCGACGAAGCACGCGCTGCGGGCCGTCGGCGCCAGCATCCTCATCGAGCTGGCGGCCGGCTCCCTCGCCATCGCCATCTGGGTGGCCGGCCTGGTCCTCACCTGAGGAGGCGACCGATCAGTCCAGGTAGTCGCGCAGGACCTGCGAGCGCGAGGGGTGCCGCAGCTTGGACATGGTCTTGGACTCGATCTGGCGGATCCGCTCGCGGGTGACGCCGTAGACCTTCCCGATCTCGTCGAGCGTCTTGGGCTGGCCGTCGGTGAGCCCGAACCGCATGCTGACCACGCCGGCCTCGCGCTCCGAGAGCGTGTCGAGCACCGCGTGCAGCTGCTCCTGCAGCAGCGTGAAGCTGACCGCGTCGGCGGGGACGATCGCCTCGGAGTCCTCGATCAGGTCGCCGAACTCGGAGTCACCGTCCTCGCCCAGCGGGGTGTGCAGCGAGATCGGCTCACGCCCGTACTTCTGGACCTCGACGACCTTCTCCGGGGTCATGTCGAGCTCCTTGGCGAGCTCCTCCGGGGTGGGTTCGCGGCCGAGGTCCTGCAGCATCTGACGCTGTACCCGGGCCAGCTTGTTGATGACCTCGACCATGTGCACCGGGATCCGGATGGTGCGGGCCTGGTCGGCCATCGCGCGGGTGATCGCCTGCTTGATCCACCAGGTGGCGTAGGTGGAGAACTTGTAGC
>CAZRKV010000329.1:0-2837 GCA_964600305.1 uncultured Nocardioides sp.
CCGGAGACGAGCACGGAACCGAAGGGCTCGTCCCCGGCCGCCAGGGCCTGCTCGGCCAGCTCGACCGCGCGGGCGAGGTGGAGGATCTCCTCGTTGCTGAACTCTCGGGTGGTCGGTGGCATCACAGCTCCTGGGTACGACGGGTGGTGGGTAGGACGGTGAGGTCCCGGTCGGCGCCGAACGTACCGACGCTGGCCATCATCTCCTGCAGGCGGCGCGCGAGCTCGTCCTCGTCGCCGCCGCTGCCGTAGAACGCGTGCAGGTCGGTCGTCGCGGCGAGCGGGAACAGCTCCTCGACGATGCCGTCGACCCGGGGGAGGTCCCCGGGGCCGGTGATGCGGGCGGTGACGACGTTCTGCACGTAGCCGAAGGTGGCCTGGGTGTCGATCGCGACCCGGGTGTGGTGCTCCAGCCACCGGCTGCGCCAGGCCTCGGGCGTCATCTCGTCGGGGCGGCGCAGGAACGCGACGTTGCTCAGCGCCTCGAGCGGCTGGCCGTCGGTGGCGGCCGGGGGCTCGAGGGGCACCCGCTCCTCGACCGTCCAGCCGGCGACCGTGGCGACGTACCGTCCCAGCGCGTCGGCCACCGGGCCGGCGGTGTCACCATCCTCCGACCACACCGACACGACGGCGTCCGGCGCCCGGTCGAAGGCGGTGAGCCGCAGCTGGGCGTCGGCGACCCGGTGGTCGTCGAGGTTGACCTGGAGGCGGCTCGCCCCGAGGCGGCGCAGCTCCTCACCCAGCTCCGGGGACAGCAGGGCCTGCTGGTCGCTGCCCCAGAGGGCGTGGATCTGCTTCACGACGGTCACTCTGCCACGCGGGGGTCCGGGCGGGACCACGCCCGGGCACGGCATGCGCGGGACCGGGCTGGGTACGGGTCCGGTGAGCCCGAGAGAGAGGAGTCAGCCGTGGGCGCTCGCAGCGCAGTCACGCAGATCACCCGGCGCGGACTCGGCGCCGTGGTCCATCCCCGGCGCACCGCCGGCGAGGTCGTGGCCGGCGGGCGTCTCGTGGTCGGCGCCGGACTGGAGCTGGCGGGCCGCACGGCGGGTACGGCGCTGCGCTCCGGGATCCGGCTGCTGGGCCCCCGGGAGGAGGACGCGGGCGCGTCCGCCCCGGAGTTCGTCCCGGAAGCAGCGTCCCCGGCCCGGGCCGACGAGTCGCTCCCGGCGGGGGCTCCCGCCGACCAGCCATCCCGGGCGGGGGGTCCCGCCGAGGAGCCGCCCCGGACGCCCTCCGGCATCGAGGCCGCGGACGAGGCGTACAACCCCGACACCGCCGAGTCCGACCTGCACCAGCCCGGGACCGAGCCGCTGGTGGACCCGGCGACCGCGAAGTCGGTGCGCTCGGAGGCGGCGACGATGCGCCGGGCGGCCGACAACGACCGGGGCTGAGGCGGTGGCCGACCCGCACGAGGCGTTCGCGGAGTTCACCGCCTCGCTGGACGCGCCGATGTTCGTGGTCACCACCGCGGCCGGTGGCGAGCGCTCCGGGTGCCTGGTGGGGTTCGCCTCCCAGACCAGCATCGACCCCCCGCGGTTCCTCGCAGGCCTGTCGGTGCGCAACCGCACCTACCGGGTCGCCCGCGTCGCCCGGGTGCTCGCCGTGCACGCGCTCGGTCGGGACCAGCGGGGGCTCGCCGAGCTCTTCGGGGCCGAGACGGGTGACGAGGTGGACAAGTTCGCCCGGTGCGACTGGGAGGAGGGTCCCGAGGGCGTGCCCGTGCTGCCCGGGTGTGCGCACCTGGTGGGTCGCATCGTCGAGCGGGTGCCGCTGGGGGACCACGTGGGGCACCTGCTGGCGCCGGTCTCGGGCCGCGGGGCGCCGGGACCGCTGCTGCGCCTCTCCGACGTGGCCGACCTCCCGCCCGGGCACGAGGCCTGAGGGGCGGGTGTGCAGCCCGGGACGAGCGGGTAGGAGGGAGCCATGACTTCGAACATCGACCTGGGACGACCCGAGCAGGGCGACGTCGTCGACCTGATCCTCGACGACCACCGACGCTTCGAAGAGCTGCTCCGACAGCTCCGGGACACCTCGTCGGACCGCGACGCCGTACGCCGCGCGTTCGCCACGCTGCACGTCGCGCACGCCGAGGCCGAGGAGAAGTACGTCTACCCCAAGCTGCGCCGCAAGGAGGCCGTGAGCGAGCACGAGGCCGAGCACGGCGAGGAGGAGCACGCCGAGGGCAACCAGGCGCTGCTGGCCGTGCTCGAGGCCAAGGGCACCGACACCCAGAAGTTCGACGACCTCGTCGAGGAGCTCGCCGAGACCGTCAACCACCACCTGACCGAGGAGGAGCTGAGCATCCTCAACCCCGCCCGGGAGGAGGTCTCCGAACAGGTCCGTGCCGACCTGGGTCGGCAGTTCGCCGAGGAGCGCAACCGGCAGGTCGACGCCGACTGCGGTGACATCGAGAACGTGCGCCGGCTGGTCAGGAAGGCCGAGGAGGCGGGCCTGCTCGACGATGACTGACACGTGACCGACACGGCACTGACATGCTCAACCATCGGGCCAACCGGCCCTGACGAAAGGAGCCCGGCATGGGTATCGGTATCGGAGTACTCCTGCTGGTGATCGGGCTGATCCTCGCGCTCGGCGCCGTGGACCTGCCGCCGGCGGTCGACGACGTCATCGCGACCACCACGGTGGGGTGGATCTGTGTGGCCGCGGGCGTGCTCGCCCTGGTCCTCGGCCTGGTGATGAACGCCCAGCGCAGCAAGACCACCCACGTGGAGGAGCGGCGCCACATCGACTGAAGCGGGGCTCGTCCCGGCGCTACGCAGCCGCGGCGTCCAGGGGCACCGGCCGGATGTCGAGGTCGGTGGCCAGGTGCACCGG
>CAZRKV010000330.1:0-2834 GCA_964600305.1 uncultured Nocardioides sp.
GCCGCGTCCAGCCCCAGCTTGCAGGCGGGCATCGCCAGGTTGAGGAAGAAGTGGTCGTTGCCGCCCACGAAGCGCAGCACCTCGGCGACGTCGCCGGCGTCCCCGCCGCCCTGCACCAGGGCGGGTGCCAGGTCCCGCAGCAGCATCAGGGTGCCGGCGCGGTTGCGGTTGTGGGCCTCGTCGCCCATCTGCAGCATCTGGGTGAGGATGCCGGTGACGTCGACCGGGTCGACCGAGCGCACGGCCCCGGCCAGCAGCGGCCCCAGCACGTCGGACATCCAGCGCAGCCGGGTGAGCACCTCGGGCGCGTAGGCGCCGTACCGCAGCACCTTGCCCAGGCCCTCGTTCAGCGTGCAGTGGGTACGCCGCCCGGTCGCCGGGTCCTCGAGGACCCACATCCACATCGACGGCGACACCACGCCGGCCATCGGGCCCACCGAGGCGTGGTGGTGGCAGGGCTCCAGCGACACCGACGAGCCGGACTCGAAGAGCGCGACCGCGTCCTCGGGGTCGTCGACCAGGCCCTCGAGCGCCGCCGCACCCATCAGGGCGCCACGGAGCGGCCCGGAGGCCCGCGCCCAGTCGATCGGGGGACCGGCGTGCAGGAACTGGCCCCGCTCGAGCCCGAGGACCTCCGAGGCCGGGGCGACGTCGACCAGCACCGCCTGTGCTTCCAGCACCGCGGCCAGGGCCCGCTGGTTGGCGTCGCGGCGCAAGGGGTCCGCGGCCACCGTCGCGAGGTCGGTCTCGGTGCCCTCCATGGGGGGCTGCCAGTCGACGCGGTCGACCGGGACGGCCTGGTCGGACAGGGCGGTGGCGAAGAGCTCGGCTCCCGCACTGGCCACGCCGGCCGGGGCCTCGCTGGGCAGGGCGGCGGGACGGGCACTCGTCTCGGGACGGCTCATCGGGCAGTACCTCCGGTGCAGAGGGCGACCGCGCGCCGGGTGGCGGCCGCGTTGGACAGGTGGACCTCGGCGCCCGCCTCGGCGAGCGCCCGGGCCTGGCGGGTGAGGCCCTGGGGGTCGGACTCGGTGCCGACCAGGCTGACCACCACCGGTACGCCGCGCCGGGCGCGTGCGGCGGCGATCGCGTCGGCGAGGCTGCCCGCGGGGTCGGGGTCCGCCCCGTGGCCGAGGACGACGTCGAGCAGCAGCACCCCGGTCTCGGGGTCGGCCGCCATCCGGTCGAGGTGCTCGAGCCGGAGCATGGGGTCGATCATCGGGTGCGCCCGACCGCGGGTGAGCGCGTCGTCGCCGAAGTCGACCATCAGGTGCTGCCCGTCGGCGCGGAGGTCGGTCCCCACGGCGAGGTCGGCGGAGAGCGGGATGTTGCTGCGGATCCCGCCCAGGTCGGCCGAGGCCAGCAGCATCGCCTCGTCGCAGAGGGTGCCGCCGGAGAACAGCCCCCGGACCAGCCCGCCCGGGCCCGGCTCGGCCTGCCCCCACGAGGGCCAGGTCGGCACTGGGGTGCCCATGGCGGTCAGCACCTCCTCGGTGGCGCGGGTGAGGTCGGGGGACTCGGGGGAGAGCAGCGCGAAGTGGACCCGGGTGCCCAGCCGCCCGGCGTGGGCGCGCAGGTCCTCGGCCACCTCGGGGGCCGGGGGCTTGGAGATGACCACGATCTCCGAGATCGACGGGTCGGCGTCCAGGCGGGAGAGCGCGGTCCGGGTCGAGGCGCCACCGACGTCGCTGGACAGGTCCCGCCCGCCGACCCCCAGGGCCGCGCCGACGCCCACCCCCGCGTGGTCGAGCAGGCACATCAGCTGCTGGCAGCCGGTGCCGGAGGCGGCGACGATGCCCACCGGGCCGGGGGACGTGGCGTTGGCGAACCCGAGGCCGACGCCGCCGACCATGGCGGTGCCGCAGTCGGGGCCCATCACCAGCAGGTCCCGCTCGGTGGCGACCCGCTTCAGGGCCACCTCCTGGTCGACCGGCACGTTGTCGCTGAAGATCATCACGTCACGGTCGGCGTCCAGCGCGTCCATCGCCTCGACCAGGGCGTTCGCCCCCGGCACCGACACGAACGCCAGCGACGAGGACGAGCCGCGCAGGGCCGTCGCGGTGGTGCGCGGCGGCTGCTCCTGCTCGGCCTCGCCGGGGCGGCTGGTGCTCGCCGCCGCGAGGGCGCCCTCCACCGCGGCGAGCGCGGCGTCGCGGTGGGACTCCTCCTCCAGCCGCAGCGCGACCACCATGTCGTTGGCGGTCGACTCGGGGATGTCGAAGCCCATCGACTCCAGCACCTCGAGGTTGAGGGGCGTGGCCATCGCGACCTGGGCGGCCAGCACGCCGGGCGTGCCGGCGACGTCGCGACTGACCTGCAGCAGGGTGACCGAGTCGGCGTACGCGCCCGGGCGCAGCTCGACGTGGGTCACCCCGGTGCGGTCGGGGTCCGGGGACGTGGTGGTCATGCAGTCCTGCCTTCCTGGGCGGGGGCGTGGGGGACGGTGCTGGGTGCGGTGTCGAGGGCGGTGTCGAGGGACAGGGCGGCGCCGAGCGCGTGGCCGGCCCCGGAGGTGTGGCCCACCCGCACCAGCCGCGCGAGCGCGGCACGGGCGGCCTCGCTGGTGGGGGCGCACAGCAGGGTGCGGAACTCGGGCAACACCTCGCCGTGCACGGCGCAGTCGAGGAGCGTGGCCGACAGGGCGGTCGTCGCCGTCGGCGCGGTGTCGGTGGCCCGGGCGGCGAGCGCGGGCTCCGGCGTACCGAGGGCGACCCGCGTGGCCAGCCACCCGGCGAGCACGTCGTCCCCGAGCGGGGTGAGGCCGCTGCCCCGTCCGAGCAGCGCCGGTACGGCGGCCTCCTCGCCCGCGGCGAGGTCGGCCAGCGCCGCGCGGG
>CAZRKV010000331.1:0-2831 GCA_964600305.1 uncultured Nocardioides sp.
ACCGCCCCGACGGGCCCTCCCGCGGCACCGTCGTGCTCGTGCACGGGGGCTCGTGGAAGGCGGAGTACGGGCTCGACCTGATGGTTCCCGCGGCGCGCGACCTCGCTGGGCGCGGGTGGACGGTGTGGAACATCGAGTACCGCCGCCTCGGCAACGGCGGCGAGGGCCTCGGCACCTTCGACGACGTGGCGGCCGCGATCGACCGGTTGGCCGACATCGAGGGGGTCGACCTCGACCCGGTCGTCGCGGTCGGCCACTCGGCCGGCGCGCACCTGGCGGTGTGGGCCGCGGCGCGGGAGCGCTTCGACCGGTGGCGTCCGGCGCGGCTCCGGCTCACCCACGTGGTCGCGCTCGCGGGGCTGCTGGACCTCGGGGCGGCGTACGACGGGCTCGAATCCTCGGGGGAGCCCAACGTCGTCGCCTCGCTGACGGGGGGCGCCCCGGGGCCGGCGTACGACGAGCTCGACCCGGCCCGGCAGCTGCCGCTGGAGGCGCCGGTGTGGCTGGTGCACTCCCCGGACGACGACGACGTGGAGCTCGCCATGTCGACGACCTACGCGGAGCGCGCCCGAGCCGCCGGAGCGGACGTGGAGCTGGTCGAGGTCACCGGTGACCACATGGCGGTCATCGACGTGGACCACTCCGCCTGGTCCGCCACCGTGGAGATCCTGGACCGCCTCCCCTGACGAACCGTCACTCCTGGCGGCACGAACCGTCACCCCTGGCGGCACGAACCGGCACTCGTGGTGGACGGGTCGGATCGATGGCTTGGGGCGAGGAGCCCGGACGCCACGAGTGACGCTTGGCGCGACCATTCGCGACGGCTCGTCGCGCCATGGGGGACGGTTCGTCGCGCCATTCCTGCCCGCTCGGGCGCGCCAGGAGAGCCTGTTCGTGAGGGGTCGGGTCAGCCGGACTGGGGATCGGGGTGCTGGGCGATGAAGACGGAGATGGGCGTGCCGTCGGGGTCGGCGCCACGGTCCTTGAACTCCGTGAGCAGGTCGTGGAGGCGGGTGCGGAACTCCTCGACGTGCTCTTCGTCGAGCTTGTAGCCGACGCGGACCATCTCGACCTCGCCCGGCGGCACCTCCGCCACCTCCTGCAGGAAGGTGTCGAGCAGCAGCTGCGCCTGACCGTGCTCGCGGGACAGCGGGGTCTGCCAGGACAGGCCGGTCGCGCGGTACGGGATCTCGCGCGCACCGCGCCGCCCGCGCCGGGGCTCCAGTGCCTCGAGGAAGCCGTTCTGCTCCAGGGTGCGGACGTGGTGCAGCGCCGCCGCCGGCGAGACCCCCAGCCGGTCGGCGATCTGCTTGTTGGTGTGCGGCTCGTGCAGGCAGATCCGCAGGATCCGGATCCGCAGAGGCGAGCTCAGCGCCCTGCCGCGGGCGAGTGCCTCCTCGTCGCTGTCCACGCCACCCAGCCTAGAGGTGATAAGCCATTAGCAATTACTGATCACTTGTGCCATGCTGGAGCCCATGGCCACCGAGGACCCAGGCACCACCCCGTTGTGGCGCGACCGCAACTTCGGTCTGGTCTGGGCCGGGGAGACCCTCGCCCAGCTCGGCATGCAGGTGGGTCAGATCGCGCTCCCGGTGATCGCGATCGAGCTGTTGCTCGCCACCGAGTTCCAGGTCGGGGCGCTCAACGCCGCCGGGGTGGCGGCGTTCCTGCTCATCGGGCTGCCCGCCGGTGCCTGGGTGGACCGATGGCTCAAGCGACGCACCATGATCGTCGCGGACCTCGTCCGCGCCGGGGCGGTGCTCGCCGTACCCCTGCTCTGGTGGGCCGGGGACCTCGCGATGTGGCACCTGTACGCCGTCGCCGGCGTGATCGGCGTCGCCACCGTGTTCTTCGACGTCTCCTACCAGTCGTTCGTGCCGTTCCTGGTGCGGGCCGAGCAGGTCCCCGAGGCCAACTCCAAGCTCGAGGCGAGCTTCCAGGTCGCGCGCATCGCGGGCCCCGGCCTCGGCGGGCTGCTGCTGAAGGTGATCAGTGCGCCGCTGCTGATGGCCGCCGACGCGGTGGGGTACGCCGTCTCCGCGGCCTGCCTGGCGCGGGCCCGTGACCGGGAGGAGCGTCCGGAGCCGGTCGGGCGGGGGCGGCTGCGGGCCGATATCGCCGAGGGGCTGGGCTTCGTGTGGCGGCACCCGCTGATCCGGCCGATCACGATGTGCACGGCGATCGGCAACGCCGGCTTCACCGTCGTCTCCACGCTGACGCCGCTGCTGATCCTGCGCGAGCTCGGGTTCGAGCCGTGGGCGATGGGGGCGGCGTTCAGCATCGGCGCCGTCGGCGGGATCCTCGGCGCGGCGGCGAGCCCCCGGCTGGGTCACCGGTTCGGCGAGGGCACCACGATCCCGCTGACCGCGGTCGCGATGGGGCTGGCGATGGCCCTGGTGCCGCTGGCAGCGCTGGCCCCCAACCGTCCGGTCGCGTTCGTGGTGCTGGTGGTCGCGGAGCTGGTCGTGAGCTTCAACGTGCTGGCCTACAACGTGGTGCAGGTGAGCATGCGGCAGCGGGTCTGCCCACCGCGGCTGCTGGGTCGGATGAACGCCTCGATCCGGTTCGTGGTCTGGGGCGTGCAGCCGGTCGCGGCGCTGCTGGCCGGGTCGGTCGCCGCCGCCATCGGGGTGGTGCCGACGATGTGGCTGGGCACCGGGATCGGGATGCTTGCCGCAGTCCCGGTGCTCGCCTCCCCGCTGCGCGGGATGCGCACGCTCCCCAGCGAGCCCGACCGGGTGCCGTAGGGCCGACTCGGCGGTGCCGTGGGGCCGGGTCGGCGGTGCCGTGGGGCCGGGTCGGCGGTGCCGTGGGGCCGGGTCGGCGGTGCC
>CAZRKV010000332.1:0-2801 GCA_964600305.1 uncultured Nocardioides sp.
ACCCGAACGCTGCTGGACGAGGGCGCCATCAACGACAACGGGCGCGTGATCGGCGTGGCGTCCATCGCCGGGATCGCCGGCAACGTCGGCCAGACCAACTACGGCGCCTCGAAGGCCGGGGTGATCGGCCTGGTGGACGGCTTCGCCACCGAGGTCGACCGGGGCATCACGGTCAACGCCGTGGCACCGGGCTTCATCGAGACCCAGATGACCGCGGCCGTCCCCTTCGCCACCCGCGAGGTCGGCCGGCGCCTCAACTCCATGTCCCAGGGCGGCCACCCCGTGGACGTGGCCGAGACGATCGCCTGGTACGCCAACCCCGCCTCGACGGCCGTGAACGGCAACGTCGTCCGGGTGTGCGGCCAGATGATGATGGGGGCCTGAGATGGCCACCACGCCGACCGAGCCCATCGTGGTCGAGGGGGACCCCGGCGGCCCCGGCACCCTGCTGCGGGCGGCGCTGCCGGCCCTCCCGGTGGTCAACCAGCTCCCGGGGGTGCGCAAGGACCCGGCCGCCGACCCGAGCCGGCTGGCCTTCGTCCGCCCGGAGGTGGCGATCCGCCGCGAGCACGTCGACCGGTACGCCGAGGTCTGCGGCTTCCCGCGCAAGGACGTCGTACCGCTGTCCTACCCCCACATGCTCGCCTTCGGCCTGCACATGGAGGCGATGACCGACCCCGACTTCCCCTTCGCCGCGGTCGGCAGCGTCCACCTGGAGAACTCGATCACCGGGCACCGTCCGATCGCGATCGGGGAGACCGTCGAGGTCTCGGTGCGCGTCAGTCCCACGCGCCCCCACCCCAAGGGCACGCTCGTGGACTTCCTCTCGGAGGTGCGCGCCGGCGGGGAGCTGGTCTGGGAGAGCCGCTCGACCTACCTCCGGCGTGGCCGCGGGGACGCGGACGCCCCGGCCGGCACGAGCTTCGAGGACGTCCCGCCCTCGGGCCCGATGTGGCGCCTGCCGGCCGACCTGGGGCGGCAGTACGCCGCCGTCTCCGGTGACCACAACCCGATCCACCTCTACCCGCTCACCGCGAAGGCGCTCGGGTTCAAGCGGCAGATCGCGCACGGGATGTGGACCAAGGCCCGGTGCATCGCCGCCCTGGAGAACCGGCTCCCCGACTCGGTCACCGTGGATGTGGCCTTCAAGAAGCCGGTCTTCCTGCCCGGCCGGGTGGCGTTCGGCTCCAGGCCGACCACCGAGGGACCGGAGGGCTACGCCTTCTCGCTCTCGGACCCGCGCAGCGGCGCCCCCCACCTGCTGGGCCGCGCCACGCGGGCCTGAGCCGACGGCGGCCTCAGCGCCGGGTGCGGCCGAACCGGAAGGTCGCCACCCGGCGCGGGGCCATCCGCGGGTCGGGGGCGATCCGCTGCCGGTGCACCGCGGTGCCGGGTGTCCAGGACCCCAGGTCGGTGGTCCCGTCACCGTTCCAGTCCCCCGTCACCGGGAGGTCGCCCGGCGAGCCGTGGCGCACGGTGGCGGGCCAGCCCGGCTCCGTGGACCCGACGAGGGCCAGGGTCCAGGTCGCCGTACCGGGATCGAACACCCCGACGTCGGTGGTCCCGTCACCGTTCCAGTCCCCGGTGACCGGCAGGTCGGTCGACGTGCCCAGGTGCAGCGCGATCACCGAGCCGTCGGCCTGCCGCAGCCGGAACAGGCTGCGACCCGGGCGACGCAGCCCGACCTCCCAGCGCCCGTCCCCGTCCCAGTCCCCGACCACGGGGAGGTCGAACCGACTGCCGAAGCGCACGCGCTGGATGCCCTCGGCGCTGCGCAGGATGAAGGCGTTCCGCTTGCCGCGACGCAGGCCGCGGTCCGCGCGCCCGTCACCGTCCCAGTCCCCGACCAGCGGTTGGTCGTAGGGGCTGCCGAGCCGGAACCGCAGGTTGCGCTGGCCCACCCGCCGCACGATGAGGACGCCCCGGTTGGCGCGCCGCCGGAACACCGCGGGCTCCGCCGCCGGGCCCCCGACGAAGTTCCCCGCGACCGGTACGTCGACGCAGTTGCGGGACGCCTGCGTGACCCCGAAGCGGTACATCGAGCCGGCGAACCAGGCACGCCGCAGCGTCCGGTCCAGGATCCGCTCGTAGTGGAGGTGGGCGCCACTGGTGTTCCCGCTGGCGCCGACGAGACCGAGCATCTCCCCCTGGTCGATGGTCTGGCCGCGACGCACCGAGACCCGCCGCAGGTGCGCGTAGAGGCTGGCCTCGCCCGACCCGTGGTCGATCCGCACCCAGCGGCCGTAACCGCCCCGCGGCTTCGCGTACGCGTGGGTCACCGTCCCGCTCGCGGCCGCCACCACCGGTCGGCCGGCGTCGCCCCACCGGTTGAAGTCGACGGCACGCCGGTGGGGGCTGTGGTTGCGCCGGGTGGTGCCCCGCCACTCCTCGCCGCAGGCGAAGGGCATCTCGTAGCCCACGGCGGGCGGCGTGGCCGCCGTGGCGACCGGAGCCGGTGCCGGCGCGAGCACCGTGGCGGGGACGGCCAGCGCGGTCACGACGGCGGCGGGGACGAGGCGTCGGCGTACGGCGCGCAGGGCTGGCTG
Source organism: uncultured Nocardioides sp. (assembly GCA_964600305.1). GTDB lineage: Bacteria > Actinomycetota > Actinomycetes > Propionibacteriales > Nocardioidaceae > Nocardioides. Next base: position 2,547 of record CAZRKV010000332.1, read on the forward strand.
GGGCATGGTGGGACCTCGGGTCGCAGGGAGCAACGCCGCGGCCACACCGGTCTCGGAAGTGATCAGGCGTCACACAAACGCTCAGAAGATAACCCATTTTCGGCGCGCCTGCCCGAAAATGGCCCCAGAGCGTGCTAGGCGCTACGCGGCGCGTCGCCGGATCAGCCCCTCCTGGGCGACCGTCGCCACCAGCACGCCCGCCGGCGTGAAGATCCGCGCGAGGGCCAGGCCCCGGCCACCCGTGGCCACCGGGGA
>CAZRKV010000333.1:0-2796 GCA_964600305.1 uncultured Nocardioides sp.
AAGGATGCTGCGGCCGCGCCGTTGTCGTTCCACTGTTGGGTGTAGACGTTCTTGACGAACTCGGTCCGGTCGTAGCTCTCGGGCAGCTCACCGTCGGCCGCTTCGTCCGCGCCCGAAACCACCCATGTGGCTGCTCTCGCCGGTGAACAAGGCGGTGGTGGCCTCGTGGTTGCGGGAGACGACCTCGAGCACTCCGCCGAGGTGTTCCTGGCCGGGCGCCCCGGACCAGCCGGCGTCCGTGGGGCCTGGGCATCGTCGGCGGTGTGGGGGTCGATGTCGTAGAGACCCGGGCTGGTGACTTGGGGGATGTCGACGGTCTCGGGGGTGATGGTGTCCTGGGCGAAGCTGGTGACGACGTCGGTGGCCAGGCTGCCGCCGGGCCCGAGGGGGGCACCGACCGCCTTGCCCACGATTCCCAGTGCCAGTTGCTGTCGTTGGACGACCTCTTGGGCCGCGGTGGTGTCGCTGTCGTAGTCGGCGTAGACGACGTTGCGCAGCGCGGAGCTCATGTAGCCGGAGAGTCGGCCGTTGTCCTCCCCGACGGTGCCGCGCTGGTGGGGGTCACCGTCGGGGTAGGTGTGGTTGGGGTCGAGGGCGTCGTAGACACGCTGCTGTTGGTAGCCCTCGATCGCGGCAGCCAGACGGGCCGGGACGCCATCGCCCGCGAAGTTCTGGGCCGGGGTGGTCATTGCAGGCTGGATCACTCGGCGACCTCCCGCTCGTACGTTCCCAGGTTCGTTGCGCTGACCTCGCGCCGTCCGTCCCTACTGGTGATCATGCCTACTGATTGGGAGTGGGGCAGCATCAACCACACGTACTCATTCTGCTCGGCTTCGAGTCGGCCCAAGTCGAGGTCGATGTAGGCGACGGCGGGAAGGGTCTTGGAGCAGAAGACGTCCTTGGGGCCGTAGGCTTGGTGGAGGTTCTGGTTGCCCATAGCCCACGCTTGGTCGCAGTCGCCCTCGCGGGCGGCCGTCACAAACTGCTGCAACACCCGCGCGTAACCCATCAGTTCCTCGTCACCTACCTCCTGGGTCGACACCAGGTCGGGCGTGCCCGGGGGGCCGTTGGGGGCGCTGCTGGGCGTCACCTCACGGGCGGGTTCGGTCCGGGCAGGATCATCGCTACACCCAGTCAGCGCCATCACAGCCATGGCTGTGACTCCCAGGATCAGGTGCTGTCCATGCTGCATGTGCATGCTCAGCTGCGGCCGGTGAACTTATCGGGGATGGTGAGGCCGTAGTCGCCAGCGATCTCGCTTCTCTTCTTGGTCAACTCGCTGACCTCTTGGCTGACTTCATCAGGGAGACGCTGTTCGAGTTGGTTGTTGAGGTGGGTGACTTGGGCGGCGTCGATGTCGGAGAGGTCGACCTGGTTGGTGGTGGGGTTGATGATGCCGAGGTCGCGGAATTGGTCGGCGGCGGTGGGGTCGTGCTGGATCATGGCGTTGATGAAGTGGCTGCGTGAGGCCAGTTGCAGGTTCTCGTCGTCGGCGGTGTGGGGGTCGATGTCGTAGAGACCCGGGCTGGTGACTTGGGGGATGTCGACGGTCTCGGGGGTGATGGTGTCCTGGGCGAAGCTGGTGACGACGTCGGTGGCCAGGCTGCCGCCGGGCCCGAGGGGGGCACCGACCGCCTTGCCCACGATTCCCAGTGCCAGTTGCTGTCGTTGGACGACCTCTTGGGCCGCGGTGGTGTCGCTGTCGTAGTCGGCGTAGACGACGTTGCGCAGCGCGGAGCTCATGTAGCCGGAGAGTCGGCCGTTGTCCTCCCCGACGGTGCCGCGCTGGTGGGGGTCACCGTCGGGGTAGGTGTGGTTGGGGTCGAGGGCGTCGTAGACACGCTGCTGTTGGTAGCCCTCGATCGCGGCAGCCAGGCGGACCGCACCACTGTTGGGGTCGGGTGAACCGTTGTCGAGCTCGGCGTCGTCGGAGGCGATGAGCATCATCATCTTGATCCGCTGTGCCTCCTCGTCGCTGCTGGCGGGGTTGGTGTCGAACTCGTCCAGACGGGTGCCGGTGCCGAGTGCGAGGCTGCGCATCAGGTGGGGGTTGGCCTCGCCGACGGAGTCGCCGTCGTGGGGGCCGCCGTCCAGGGTGATCAGGGTGTCGTACATGCCCTGATCACCGGCGAAGGTGTCATAGAGCTGGTTGTAGGCAGCATCGGCCAACGCTTCCTTCCCGGCCGGGGGCTGGGCGAGCCAGTCGGTCAGCGCGGCCGCGCTCTCACCGTCGTCGTCCCAACCGTGCGTGTACACGGTCTCGAGGAACTCCCGGCCGCCATAGCCCTCCGGCAGGGAGGCGTCGAAGCCAGCGATGCCCTCCCCGCTGCCGGCGAACAGGGCGGTGGTGGCCTCGTGGTTGCGGGAGACGACCCCGAGTACGTCGCCGAGGTGTTCCTCACCCGGTGCCCCGGACCAGCCGGCTTCGGAGGGGCCCGGGCCGCCGCCGGGGTTGTAGGTGTTGTACAGGGAGTGTTGGACGCTGTTGCCCAGCTCGACGGCCATCCGGTCCCCGGGCGGAAGTCCTTCGCTGGAGTGGCTGAGCACGTCGGCGATGCTGCGGAAGTCCGCTCCGGGCCGGCCGGACATGAACCCGTCGTCGTGGGCGATGGCGTCCTGGGTGGGTTCGGGCAGTTGGTTCCAGCCGCCGCCGAGGTCTTCGTTGGAGACCGCGAGGATCGCATCGCCGTAGATGCCCAGCAGCCGGTCCTGGTGGCTGGGGGTGAACCCGCCGACGGTCGCGGTGACCGGCACCTCCCCGGCGCTCGGGCCCGGGGCCTCGCGCATCTCCCCGGT
>CAZRKV010000334.1:0-2774 GCA_964600305.1 uncultured Nocardioides sp.
GGCGAGGGGGGTGGCACGGGCACCGGCGGGGCGCCCGTGGTCGCCCGCATCGCCCGCTCCCTGGGCGCGCTGACCATCGGAGTCGTGACCCGGCCCTTCTCCTTCGAGGGGCGGCGCCGCGCCAACTCCGCCGAGGAGGGCATCGCCGCGCTGCGCGACGAGGTCGACACGCTGATCGTCATCCCCAACGACCGACTGCTCTCGATCAGCGACCGCAACGTCTCGGTGCTCGACGCCTTCAAGCAGGCCGACCAGGTCCTGCTGCAGGGCGTCTCGGGCATCACCGACCTGATCACGACCCCTGGGCTGATCAACCTGGACTTCGCGGACGTGAAGTCGGTGATGGCCAACGCCGGATCGGCCCTGATGGGGATCGGGTCGGCACGCGGCGAGGACCGCTCGGTGGGGGCGGCGGAGATGGCGGTCTCCTCACCGTTGCTGGAAGCCTCGATCGACGGCGCCCACGGGGTGCTGCTCTCGATCGCCGGTGGGTCGGACCTGGGGTTGTTCGAGATCAACGAGGCGGCGGCCCTGGTGGCCCAGTCCGCCCACCCCGAGGCCAACATCATCTTCGGCGCGACCATCGACGACGCCCTCGGCGACGAGGTGCGGGTGACGGTGATCGCGGCCGGCTTCGACGGCGGGCAGCCCAAGAAGCGGGACGAGGGCACCGTCCTCGGTCGGCCGCAGCGGACCCAGCAGTCCCAGGAGGAGACCCGCGCCGCCGCCCAGCAGCTCGCGAACCGGGGCTCCGAGGGCGCGCCGCAGCCGGTGTCCGGTGCCGGACCGACCCAGCCGGCCCCCGGGCAGTCCGCGCCCGCCCCCGTCGGCCAGCAGGCCCAACAGCAGCAGCCCCAGCAGGGCGGACAGGACCACCGGCCCCAGCAGCCGCAGCAGGGTCGGCCCCCGCAGCCGGGCCAGCAGGAGCGGCCGGCCAACCACCAGCAGCGTCCCCAGCAGGCCTCGCGGCCGATGGCGCCGCGCCAGCCCCAGCAGGTCGAGTTCGACGACGACGACCTCGACGTGCCGGACTTCCTGAAGTGATCCGTGTACGCCTTCCGTGAGTCCTGGGGCGCGGCCGAGGTCGCCCTGACCGCCCGGTACGCGCCGGATGGGACGCCGCTCAACCTGGCCCTGCCGGGGGCCCCGGCGGCCGCCGTCCCCGGCACCGACCCGGTGGAGTCGCTGCGCCGGGTGGCCGAGTCCTTCGGTCACGGCGCCCCGGTCGTGGGCATGCGCCAGGTGCACGGGAGCGAGGTGGTCACGATCGACGAGGACTGGGACGGGAGCGAGATCGAGGCCGACGGCCTGGTGACCGCTCGTGCCGACCTGGTGCTGCTGGTCCGGGTCGCCGACTGCCTGCCGGTCCTCCTGGCCGACCCCGACACCGGGGTGGTGGGCGTCGCCCACGCCGGTCGCGTGGGCATGGTGCTCGGCGTGGTGCCCCACACGGTCGGGGCGATGCGCGCCCTCGGCGCCCGGGACGTCCGGGCCTGGCTGGGTCCCCGCGCCTGCGGATCCTGCTACGAGGTCCCCGCGGCGATGCAGGAGCAGGTCCGGGCGCAGGTGCCGGAGGCAGCCTCCACCACCGCGTGGGGTACGCCGGCCCTCGACATCGCGGCCGGGGTCCGCGCCCAGCTGGATCGGGCCGGTGTCACCTGGACCGACGCGGGTGGCTGCACGATCGAGGACGAGTCCTGGTGGTCGCACCGGCGCCAGGGCGCGGCCGCGGGCCGGATCGGCGGACTCGTGCGGAGGTGCGCATGAGTGGCCCGGACCGACGCGCGGAGATCTCCGCGGGCCTCGCCGACGTGCGGGAGCGGATCGAGTCGGCCTGTCGGGCCGCCGGTCGGTCCCCGGAGGAGGTGACCCTGGTGGTGGTCACGAAGTTCTTCCCGGCCTCCGACGTGGAGCTGCTGGCCGACCTCGGCGTCACCGACGTGGGGGAGAACCGGCACCAGGAGGCGCAGTCCAAGGCCGCCGAGTGTGCCGACCTGCCGCTGACGTGGCACTACATCGGGGGCCTGCAGAGCAACAAGGCGAGCGCGGTGGCCGGCTACGCCGACGTCGTGGAGTCGGTGGACCGGGCCAAGCTGGTCCGGGGGCTGGCCCGCGGCGCCGCCGAGCGTGGCGCGGGACCCCTGCGCTGCCTGGTGCAGGTGAACCTCGACCCTCCCGACGCGGGAGGGGGACGTTCCGGGGTCGACCCGGACCAGCTGGCCGACCTGGCCGAGCTGGTCGCGACCACCCCGGAGCTGGAGCTGGGCGGCCTGATGGCGGTCGCGCCGCTCGGGGAGGACCCGGGGGATGCCTTCGGTCGCCTGGCCGACCTCCGTGCGCAGTTCCTGGTCGAGCACCCGGAGGCCCGGGTGCTCTCGGCCGGCATGACCGGGGACCTGGAGGAGGCGATCCGGCACGGCGCGACACACGTCCGCGTCGGTCGCGCGGTCCTCGGTGAGAGGCCCACGGTCAAGTAATGTCAACGAACACATCAGTGCCCCGGACGGGGTGCGGGAGTCCCGGAGGAAACCAGTCATGAGCGGCGCGATGCGCAGGATCGGCGAATACCTCGGCCTGCTCGAGGACACCGGCCGGTACGACGACTACGACGACTACGACCAGGAGGTCGCCGCGGAGCGCGCAGCCCGGCGCCCGCCGGCTCGGGAACCCCGGCCCGCCCCGGTCTCCGACCTCGCCGAGCGGCGGCGACCCGCCGCCGGTCCGGCCGGCGTGGTGGCCGAGCTGTCCCGGATCACCACCCTGCACCCACGCAC
>CAZRKV010000335.1:0-2771 GCA_964600305.1 uncultured Nocardioides sp.
TACCGAGATCATGCTGATGGACGAGGCGTTCAGCGCCCTCGACCCGCTGATCCGCCGGGAGATGCAGGACCAGCTGATCGAGCTGCAGCAGAAGCTCGACAAGACCATCCTGTTCATCACCCACGACCTCAACGAGGCGATGCGGCTGGGCGACCGGGTCGCGATGATGCGCGACGGCCGGATCGAGCAGATCGGCACCTCCGAGCAGATCCTCAACGACCCGGCCAACGACTACGTCGCCCAGTTCGTCCAGGACGTCGACCGCACCCGCGTGCTGACCGCCTCGTCGGTGATGGAGAAGCCCGTCGCCGTCCTCGGCACCGAGCAGGGCCCCCGCACCGCCCACCGGTTGATGCGCGAGAACCAGCTGCACTCGCTGCTCGTGGTCGACCGCCAGCGCAGCCTGCACGGCGTGGTGATGGAGTCCGACATCGCCCAGGCCGTCGAGCGGGGTCATGACGACCTGCAGGGCCTGGTGCAGCCGGCCACCACGGTGCAGCCCGACACCACGGTCGCCGACCTGTTCGCCGCGGCCGCCGACAGCCCGACCGTGCTCGCGGTGGTCGACGGCGACCGCCTGCTCGGCGTGATCCCCCGGGTCACCCTGCTGGCCGCCCTCGGCGCCGGCTCGGGACCCACCAGTGACGACATCGGCACCGTCGGACCCGACGACGCCGGCTCGACGGTCCGGGAGGTGGCCCGATGAACCACGCAGTGCGCGCCCAGGAGGAGGTCGAGACCGGCGTCCCGCGGGTCCCGGTGGGGGAGTGGATCGAGTCCGCCTTCGACTGGATCCGCAGCAACCTCGGGGAGGTCTTCTCGACCCTGTCCACGGCGATGGAGAACACCATCACCGGGCTCACCGAGCTGCTGCAGGCCCCCCACGCGCTGATCCTCGTCGCGGTCTTCGTCGGGATCGCCTGGCTGGTGAAGAACTGGAAGCTGGCGCTGGGATCCGCCCTCGGCCTGCTGCTCGTGGTGGGCATGGACCAGTGGGACAACGCGATGCAGACGCTGTCGCTGGTCCTGGTCGCGACGATCGTGGCGCTGCTGATCGGCATCCCGCTGGGGATCGCCGCCGCCCGCTGGGAGTCGGTCAGTCAGGCCGTGCGCCCGGTGATGGACCTGATGCAGACGATGCCCGCCTTCGTGTGGCTGGTGCCGACCGTGTTCCTCTTCAGCATCGGCCAGGCCGCGGGCCTGGTCTCCACGGTGATCTTCGCGCTGCCCCCGGCGGTGCGGCTGACCGAGCTGGGCATCCGCCAGGTCGACGCGGAGGTCGTCGAGGCCGGCCACGCCTTCGGCGGCACGCCCCGCCAGATCATGCGGGGCACCCAGCTCCCGCTGGCGATGCCGACCGTGATGGCCGGCGTCAACCAGGTGATCATGCTGGCCCTGTCGATGGCGGTCATCGCCGGCCTGGTCGGTGGCGCAGGCCTCGGTGGCCAGGTCGTCACCTCCATCTCGCGCATCGACATCGGACTCGGCTTCGAGGCCGGGCTGGCGGTCGTCGCCCTCGCCATCTACCTCGACCGGGTCACGGCCGCCGTCGGCGGCGGTGGCCTGGCCGGGATCTTCCGGCGCCAGCGCAAGCCGGCGTCGCGTCCCGTCGAGCGGCCCGAGGACCAGGGCCCCGACGGCGCCGCCTCCCAGAAGGAGGCGGCCACGGCCTGACCCCACGGTCGGGCCCGCCCAACGCATGTCAACGAAACAGAAGGGAAGCGTCATGAAGCGCACGAACCTGTGGCGTCGTACCGGCGTAGCAGCCGGAGTCCTGGCCCTCGGCCTCACCGCTGCGTGTGGGAGCGACGACGGCGGCTCCGACGAGGCCGGCGGCGACGACGGCGGCAACGGCGGCGGTGGCGGCACCGTCACCCTCGGCATCATCCCGTCCTGGACCGACGGCCTGAGCATCGGTTACCTCTGGGAGAGCGTCCTGGAGGAGGAGGGCTACGACGTCGAGATCGAGGAGATCTCCGACGCGGGCGTGCTCTACACCGGTGTCGCCCAGGGCGACATCGACGTCTACCCCTCCGCCTGGCCCGAGGTCACCCACGCCTCCTACATGGAGGAGTACGGCGACCAGCTCGAGGACCTCGGCGCCTACTACGAGGGCGCGAAGCTGACCTTCGCGGTGCCGGAGTACACCGACGTGGACTCGATCGCGGACCTGCCCGACAACGTCGACACGTTCAACGGCGAGATCATCGGCATCGAGCAGGGGGCCGGCCTGACCGAGACCACCCGCGAGTCGGTCATCCCGACCTACGGGCTGGACGAGGCCGGCTACGACTTCAAGCCGTCGTCGACCCAGGGCATGCTCACCGAGCTGGAGAAGGCGGTCGAGGCCGAGGAGGACATCGTCGTCACGCTGTGGCGTCCGTTCTGGGCCAACTCCGAGTACCCGGTCAAGGACCTGGAGGACCCCGAGGGCGCGCTGGGTGAGGCCGAGACCCTGAACGCCATCGCGACGGCCGGCTTCTCCGACGAGATGCCCGACGTCGCCGAGATGATGGGCAACCTCAAGCTCAGCGACGAGCTGTACGGCGACCTCGAGGGCACCGTCACCTCCGACGAGTACGAGGGTGACCCGGCGGGTGCCGTCGACGCCTTCCTCGAGGAGAACCCCGACTTCATCGATGACCTGAAGGAGGGCAACCTGGAGGGCTGACCCTCTCCGGTTCCGCACGGACGGCCCGTGGCGACAGCAGCACGCTGTGGCCGCGGGCCGTTCCGCGTCCCCGGCCGGTGCCGTGGGGCCGGGTCGGCGG
>CAZRKV010000336.1:0-2756 GCA_964600305.1 uncultured Nocardioides sp.
ACCGCATCGCCCGCCCCGCCGAGGAGATGCTCTACATGGCGATGGAGGACTTCCGGGTCGACGTGGTCATCGGCAAGGGCCCGGGGGCGACGGCGATCCCGCTGGAGATCCCCGCCTTCACCCTCGTCGGTGCCACCACCCGGGCGGGGCTGCTGCCCAGCCCGCTGCGCGACCGGTTCGGCTTCACCGCGCACCTGGAGTTCTACGAGCCGGAGGACCTCGACCTGATCGTGCACCGCTCCGCCGAGCTCCTCGAGGTCGAGCTGACCGAGGAGGGGTCGGCCGAGATCGCGGGCCGCTCCCGCGGCACCCCCCGGATCGCGAACCGGTTGCTGCGCCGGGTCCGGGACTACGCCCAGGTCCGCGCCGACGGCCGGGTGACCCACGACATCGCCTCCGCCGCCCTGGAGCTCTACGAGGTCGACGGCTCCGGCCTGGACCGCCTGGACCGGTCGGTGCTCGACGTCCTCTGTCGCCGCTTCAGCGGGGGCCCGGTGGGGCTGAGCACCCTCGCGGTCGCCGTGGGGGAGGAGCGCGAGACCGTCGAGGAGGTCGCCGAGCCGTTCCTCGTGCGCCGCGGACTGCTCGCCCGCACCCCCCGCGGCCGGATCGCGACCCCCGCCGCCTGGGAGCACCTGGGGCTCGGGGCACCCGCCTCCCCGCAGGGGGATCCGACGTTGTTCGAGGACTGACCGCGAGGAGTTCCCGGGGCCTGACTACACTTCCCGGGGGCCAGCGACCAGCCGCGTGCTCGACCTGGACGCCGATCGGCCCCGCCCCACCCCCTGATCGACTGGAGACCTCCCCGTGGCGGAACTCATCCCGCTCCTCGTCATCGCCCTCGCGTTCTGGTTCCTGCTCATCCGCCCGCAGCAGAAGCAGCGCAAGCGGTTGCAGGAGATCCAGCGCTCCCTCGGAGTCGGCGACGAGGTGATGACCCAGGCCGGGATGTTCGGTGTCGTGCGCGGCTTCGACGACCGGGACCGGGTGCTGCTCCAGGTCGCCGAGGGGGTCACCGTCACCCTCGCCCGGGGCGCCGTGGTCTCCCTCGACCAGCCCGAGGGCGCCGAGCAGCCCGACGACACCGACGAGTCCGGCAGCAACCGGGCCGAGGGCCCGGACGCCGAGGGCAACGGTCCGGCCCGCGACGCCTGAGCACCCCCGGATGAGCATCGAGGTGGCGCGCGAGGCGATGACGCGCCTGGTCGAGGACGTGCCCGACTACCCCGAGCCGGGCGTGGTGTTCAAGGACATCACCCCGCTGCTGGCCGACCACGACGCCTTCACCGCGGTGATCGACGCCCTCGCCGACGCCGGCCGTGACGAGCACGGGGCCACCCGCGTGGACAAGGTGGTCGGCATGGAGGCGCGCGGCTTCATCATCGCTGCCCCCGTCGCGCTCGCCCTGGGCACCGGGTTCGTGCCGGTCCGCAAGGCCGGCAAGCTGCCCCGCCAGACCCACGCCGTCTCCTACGACCTCGAGTACGGCAACGCCACCCTGGAGATCCACCGCGACGCGGTCGAGACCGGGGACCGGGTGCTCCTGGTCGACGACGTGCTGGCCACCGGCGGCACCGTCGCGGCGACGACCGAGCTGGTCGAGGCCTGCGGCGGCACCGCGGTGGGCGTGGCCGTCCTGCTGGAGCTGGGCTTCCTCGGCGGGCGCGAGACGGTGGGGGACCTGCCGGTTTCGGCACTGCAGACCATCTGAACCTAGACTCGGTACATGACCGAGGATCGTGCTCCGGCGCGACCGACGCGGGGTGCGGAAGCACCCGGCCCCCCGTCGGGCCGACGGATGCGCGCGCGGCTGGCCCGGATGGGCGGCCGGGCCCAGGCGCAGAACCCGGTCCTCGAGCCCCTCTTCCGCGCGGTGCGCGCCAACCACCCCAAGGCCGACCTGGCCCTGCTGGAGCGGGCCTACCGGACCGCCGAGCGGCAGCACGCCGACCAGCGCCGCAAGAGCGGCGACCCCTACATCACCCACCCGCTCGCGGTGACCACCATCCTGGCCGACATCGGCATGACCGAGCCGACGCTGGTGGCGGCCCTGCTCCACGACACGGTCGAGGACACGCCGTACACGCTCGACGAGCTGCGCAGCGACTTCGGCGAGGAGGTCGCGCAGCTGGTCGACGGCGTCACCAAGCTGGACAAGGTCAAGTACGGCGACTCCGCCCAGGCCGAGACCATCCGCAAGATGATCGTCGCGATGTCGCGCGACATCCGGGTGCTGGTGATCAAGCTCGCCGACCGGCTGCACAACATGCGCACCCTGCGCTACGTCAAGCAGACCACCCAGGAGCGCAAGGCGCGCGAGACCCTCGACATCTACGCGCCACTGGCCCACCGGCTGGGCATGAACACCATCAAGTGGGAGCTGGAGGACCTGGCGTTCGCGACCCTGCACCCCAAGATCTACGACGAGATCGTGCGGATGGTCGCCGACCGTGCCCCCTCGCGGGACCAGTTCCTCGCCGAGGTGATCGCCCAGGTCGAGCAGGACCTCAAGGACGCCCGGATCAAGGCCACGGTGACCGGCCGCCCGAAGCACTACTACTCGATCTACCAGAAGATGATCGTCGGTGGCCGGGAGTTCTCCGACATCTACGACCTGGTCGGCATCCGGATCCTGGTCGAGGCCGACCGGGACTGCTACTCCGTGCTGGGCGTGCTGCACTCGCGCTGGAACCCGGTCCTGGGCCGGTTCAAGGACTTCATCGCGATGCCGAAGTTCAACATGTACCAGTCGCTGC
>CAZRKV010000337.1:0-2733 GCA_964600305.1 uncultured Nocardioides sp.
AGGACGCCGCGGCGACGCTGTCGGCGTACTTCTCCAGGCAGCGGCCCCGGAAATAGGCCCGGGTCTGGTGCGGCGGCTCGTGCATCGCCCGCTCGACCTCGGCGTCGTCGAGCAGCCGCTCGATCCGCCCGCCGCGCACCAGGCGGTGGTAGAGCCCGCGCTCGGGGCGGAGATCGGCGTACTGCAGGTCGATCAGGGCCAGCTTGGGGTCGTCCCAGGCCAGGCCGTCACGGTCGCGGTACTGCTGCAGCAGCCGCAGCCGGGCCACCCAGTCCAGCTCGCCCGCGCACTGCATCGGGTCGGTCTCCAGACGGGTGAGCACCGACTCCCACCGCTCGAGGACGTCCTTGGTCTGCTGGTCGGCGTCGCTGCCCGCGGTCTCGTCGACGTACTTCCGGGCCAGCTCGAGGTACTCCATCTGCAGCTGTACGGCGGTCAGCTTGCGGCCGTCGGCGAGGGAGATCAGGTGCCGGCAGGTCGGGTCGTGGGAGATCGCCTGCAGGGCCTGCACCGGCGCGTCGACGGTCAGGTCCCGGGTGAGGTAGCCCGCCTCGATCATCGCCAGCACCAGCGACGTGCTGCCGATCTTGAGGAAGGTGGAGACCTCCGCGAGGTTGGCGTCGCCGATGATCACGTGCAGCCGGCGGTACTTCTCCGGGTCCGCGTGCGGCTCGTCCCGGGTGTTGATGATCGGCCGCTTGAGGGTGGTCTCCAGGCCGACCTCGACCTCGAAGAAGTCCGCCCGCTGACTGATCTGGAACCCGTGCTCGCGGCCCTCCTGCCCGATCCCCACGCGCCCGGCGCCGGTGACCACCTGCCGGGAGACGAAGAACGGGATCAGGTGCCGGACGATGTCGGCGAACGGCGTGGACCGCCGCATCAGGTAGTTCTCGTGCGCGCCGTAGGAGGCGCCCTTGTTGTCGGTGTTGTTCTTGTAGAGCCGGATCGGCGCGCCGCCGCTGAGCTGTACCGCCCGGTTCGCCGCGTCCAGCATCACCTGCTCCCCCGCCTTGTCCCACCGGACCACGTCGAGCGGGGTCACGCACTCGGGGGTGGAGTACTCCGGGTGGGCGTGGTCGACGTACAGCCGGGCGCCGTTGGTGAGGATCACGTTGGCCAGGCCCAGGTCCTCGTCGGTGAGCTGGCTGGCGTCGGCCACCTGCCGCGACATGTCGAATCCCCGGGCGTCGCGCAGGGGGGACTCCTCCTCGAAGTCCCAGCGGGCGCGGCGCGCCTTCGCGGTGGCGCTGGCGTAGGCATTGACCACCTGCGAGGAGGCCACCATCGGGTTGGCGGCGGGCTGGCCCTGGACCGAGATGCCGTACTCCACCTCGGTGCCCATGATCCGGCGTACGCTCATAGGCACGAGCCTACTCGGAAGGAGGACGGCAGTGGGCCTGTGGAAGGAGCACGTCGTGCCCCGGCTGGTGGAGCGCAGCTGCGGGCTCCCCATGCTCGACGAGTGGCGCCACCGGGCCTGCGAACCCCTGCACGGGCGGGTGCTGGAAGTGGGGTTCGGGTCGGGCCTGAACCTGCGCCACTACCCCGCGGAAGTGGTCTCGGTCGCCGCCGTGGAGCCCTCCGACCTCGCCTGGCGCATCTCGCGCGGGCGACGCCACCGCAGCCGGGTCCCGGTCGAACGGGTCGGTCTGGACGGGGAGCACATCGACGCGCCAGACGCGTCCTTCGACGACGCCCTCGTCACCTTCTCCCTGTGCAGCATCCCGGAGCCGGGCCGGGCCCTGGCCGAGGTACGCCGCCTGCTGCGCCCGGGCGGCAGCCTGCAGGTGCTCGAGCACGGCCTCGCGCCCGACCGGCGCGTCGCGCGCTGGCAGCGGCGGCTGGAGCCGGTGCACAAGCGCGTCGCCGGCGGGTGCCACCTCACCCGCGACGTGCCCGCCATGCTGCGGGACGCCGGCTTCGAGGTCACCCGGATGGAGCAGCGTTACCTGCCGACGCCCGCGATGGGGCGCCCGTGGGCCTTCGGCACCCTGGCCTCCGCGGTCCCGGTCCGGGGCTGAGCTCCCCCGGGGAGCCGGTCACCCCGGGCGCCGCGGTCCGTTGACCGCCGAGGCGTGGGCGGCGTTGATGGCGGCGATGGCCAGCAGCGAGATCACCAGGGGCGCCATGGCGCCGTTCAGGCCGAGTGCCAGCACCAGCGGGATGCAGGCGACCACGGACACGATGCCCAGGGCGAGCTGCTGCTTGCCGCCCCGGGAGGCCAGCGCCTGCTCCCGGTCCCGGGCTCGCAGTCGGCGTTCCACACGCTCGTCGATGGTGTGCTCGACCCGGTCGGCGAACGCCTCGAGCAGGTCTGGCTCGTACGCCGCCCCCAGCTCGGCGCGCGTCGCCGCGACCGCCTCGATGTCGCTGCGGGTGACCTCCTCCTCCCCGGGCCGCTCCGACGGGTCCATGGCCGATCTCAGAGGTACTGGCCGGTGTTCGGCACGGTGTCGATCGACCGGCCGGGCTCGGTGCCCTGCTTGCCGGTGACGAGGGTGCGGATGAAGACGATCCGCTCCCCCTTCTTGCCGGAGATGCGCGCCCAGTCGTCGGGGTTGGTGGTGTTGGGGAGGTCCTCGTTCTCCTTGAACTCGTCCACGCACGCCTGCAGCAGGTGCTGGACCCGGATCCCCCGCTGTTCGTTCTCGAGCAGGTCCTTGATCGCCATCTTCTTCGCGCGGTCGACGATGTTCTGGATCATCGCGCCGGAGTTGAAGTCCTTGAAGTAGA
>CAZRKV010000338.1:0-2715 GCA_964600305.1 uncultured Nocardioides sp.
GACGTCTGGGTTGCCGCTGAACAAGTCTTTGTGTTATCTCAATTCGTCCGCCTAGCCTGAATCCGTCGGTGTGATCCGCACCGCACTCAGGACCAGGACGAGGAGCAGGGCGTGAAGATCACCCGGGTGGAGGCGATTCCGTTCGCCATCCCGTACACGAAGCCGTTGCGCTTCGCCAGCGGTGAGGTCCACGTCGCCGAGCACGTCCTGGTCCGGGTCCACACCGACCAGGGCCTGGTGGGCACCGCCGAGGCGCCGCCCCGCCCGTTCACGTACGGCGAGACCCAGGCCTCGATCATCGCGATCCTCGAGGACGTCCTCGCGCCGGCCGTCGAGGGCCTCTCGCCGTTCGAGCGCGAGGTCGTGCAGGCACGGATCAACCGGACCGTCGGCAACCCCACCGCGAAGGCCGCCCTCGACATGGCGCTGTGGGACGTGATCGGCCAGGCCGTGCACCAGCCGGTCACCCAGCTCCTCGGCGGGTACGCCGACCGGATGCGCGTCGCGCACATGCTCGGCTTCGCCGAGCCCGAGGCGATGGCCGACGAGGCCGAGCGGATGCTCGAGGCCCACGGCATCTCCACGTTCAAGGTCAAGGTCGGCCGGACCCCGGTCGAGCTCGACGTCGCCGTGTGCCGGGCGATCCGCGAGCGGCTCGGCGACCGGGTCGAGCTCTACATCGACGGCAACCGCGGGTGGACGGCCTCGGAGGCGGCGCGGGCCCTCCGCCTGGCCGCGGACCTCGACCTGTCCATGGCCGAGGAGCTCAACCCGGCCGACGACGTGCTCGGTCGCCGGTGGCTCGTCCAGCAGTCCGACGTCCCGTTCGTCGCCGACGAGTCGGTGTCGACGCCGGCCGAGCTGACCCGCGAGGTCCTCGGGGGCGCCGCGACGATGGCCAGCATCAAGACCGCTCGCACCGGGTTCACCGTCTCCCAGCGGGTCCACCACCTCTGCGAGGGCCTCGGCATCGAGGCCGTGATGGGCAACCAGATCGACGGCCAGGTGGGCTCGCTGTGCTCGGTGACCTTCGGGGCGGCGTACCGGCTCACCTCCCGTCGGGCCGGGGAGCTCTCGAACTTCCTCGACATGGCTGACGACCTGCTGGCCGAGCCACTGGAGATCCGGGACGGGCACGTCCACGTCCGCGAGGTGCCGGGCACGGGTGTCGTGATCGACGAGGACAAGCTCGACCACTACCGCCAAGACCGTTGAGGGTCCACCGGGGACCCCCGGATGAGGAGAGAATCATGAGCACCGACACGACCGAGACCGCGGCCACCGCGGCCGCCTCGGGGGCGAGCGCCACCGAGCACTTCCGCAGCGACAAGTCGGCGTTCGACGCCGTGCGGGACACCCCGAAGGAGCGGGTGGACCTGCTCGCCCGGGAGGTGCTGGACGCGGTCCACGAGACCATCCGCCGGCACAAGGTCACCTACGACGAGTACAACGCCCTCAAGGCGTGGCTGATCCAGGTCGGCGAGGACGGCGAGTGGCCGCTCTTCCTCGACGTGTGGGTCGAGCACGTCGTCGAGGACGTCGCCACCGAGCACCGGGAGGGCAACAAGGGCTCGATCGAGGGCCCCTACTACGTCCCGAACGCCCCCGAGCAGGGGTCGCGCGGCACCATCCCGATGCGCGAGGACGAGCCGGGCACCCCGCTGGTGTGGGACGGCCAGGTCACCTCCACCGACGGCCGGGCCCTCGGTGGCGCGACGGTCGAGCTGTGGCACGCCGACGCGGACGGCTTCTACTCCCAGTTCGCCCCGAACCTCCCCGAGTGGAACCTGCGCGGCACGTTCACCACCGACGAGAACGGCGAGTTCCAGATCACCACGGTCCAGCCCGCGCCGTACCAGATCCCGACCGACGGGTCCTGCGGCAAGCTGATCGCGGCGGCCGGTTGGCACGCGTGGCGCCCGGCGCACCTGCACGTGAAGGTCTCCGCGCCCGGCCACGAGCTGCTCACCGCCCAGCTGTACTTCCCCGGCGACGAGCACAACGACGACGACATCGCCAGCGCGGTGAAGCCGGAGCTGATGCTCGACCCGAAGCCGGCGGCCGACGGTCGGGGCAACGAGATGCGGTACGACTTCGTGCTGGACCCCGCCTGATGCTGTACCACGTGCGCATGGACGTCCGGATCCCCGTCGACATGGATCCGGGCGTCCGTGCCGATCTGGTGGCGAGGGAGAAGGAGTACTCCCAGCAGCTGCAGCGGGACGGGGTCTGGCCCCACATCTGGCGGATCGCGGGGGAGTACGCCAACTACTCGGTCCTGGACTGCCGCGACCACGACCACCTGCACCAGGTGCTCTCGGGCCTGCCGCTCTTCCCGTACATGGACGTCACGGTCACCCCCCTGGCGACGCACCCCTCGGACATCGACGCCGGCTGACTCGGTCGTTCGGGCCGGTCCTTCGGCACCGGACCCGGGAACATTCTTTCGATTCGGGCTGTGGAGAACCGTCTGGCTGTCGGTCGTGCCACCTAGCCTGGGTGGCATGGATCACAGCAGTGTCGGTGTCGCGGAACGGGAGGGGGCTGCCCACCCGATGCTCGCGCACGTCGACGACCTGCGGGCCGCCCTGGGCGCGGCCGCGGAGCTGGACCCGGTATTCCTGACCCCTGAGGAGCAGGCCGTGGCGTTGCTGCAGGTGACGCGGTTGGGTAACCGGATGGAGGCGCTGCGCCTGCGGCTGATCCAGGCGGCTG
>CAZRKV010000339.1:0-2714 GCA_964600305.1 uncultured Nocardioides sp.
CGCGACGGCGCTCTTCGGCTCCTACATGGCCTCGGTCAGCGACGCGCTCGCCGACGCGGGCACCGGCCTGGACATGGCCGACTTCGCCGTCACCAACCCCGCGGTCCTGGTCGGCGTGCTGCTCGGCGCCTCCGTGGTCTTCCTCTTCTCCGGACTCGCGATCAACGCGGTCGGCCGGGCGGCCGGCGCGGTGGTCTACGAGGTGCGCCGCCAGTTCCGGGACATCCCCGGGATCATGGAGGGCACCACCCGTCCGGAGTATGGCCGCGTGGTCGACCTCGTCACCCGCGACTCCCTGCGCGAGCTGATGACGCCGGGCCTGCTGGCCGTGCTCTCGCCGATCGCGGTCGGATTCGGCCTCGGTGTCGGCGCCCTGGCCGGCTTCCTCGCCGGCGCCATCGGCGCCGGGGTGCTGATGGCGGTGTTCCTCGCCAACTCCGGCGGCGCCTGGGACAACGCCAAGAAGCTCGTCGAGGACGGCCACCACGGCGGCAAGGGGTCGGCCGCGCACGACGCCACCGTCATCGGTGACACCGTGGGCGACCCGTTCAAGGACACCGCGGGCCCGGCGATCAACCCGCTGCTGAAGGTGATGAACCTGGTCTCGCTGCTGATCGCCGGCGCGGTGGTGTCGCTGTCGGTGGGCGAGGGCCAGAACGACCCGGCGCGAATCGCCATCGCCCTCGTCGCGGCCGGCATCGTGGCCGCTGCGGTGGTCATCTCCAAGCGCCGCTCGACGGTGATCGGGGACGACCAGCCGGAGACCGTCGCCGATCCCGCCGTCCGGTGACCGGACCGGGGAGGCCGTAGCCTGCCGTCCATGGCCTCCCCGGACCTGCCCGTCCTCCTCCGCGGCGCGCTGGACGCCGCCGACTTCACCTACGACGCGGTCGCCGGGCTCCTGGGCCCGGTGGCCCACGCCGCCCTGGGTCGCAACGAGACCGCCCCCGGCCTGCGGCGTACGACCGAGGCCTCGCCCCTGGCGACCCTCGTGCGGCTGTTCCTGCTGCAGGCCCCGGTCGACCGTGGGGACGCGGAGCGGGCGCTGCCCGACCTGGTCGAGCCGATGTGTGGGGAGGGGTTCCTCGAGGCCTCCGGCGGGCAGGTGCGGGCCCTGCTCGACGTGCGGCCCTACGCCACCGACGGGGTCGACGGCGACCTGTGGGTGGTCAGCGACCTGACGCCCGGCCTGGACGGCCTCCCCAACCGGGTGGGACCCGACCACGTCCTGGGCATCTCCTCGGCCTCCACGTCGCTGGCGCAGCTGACCCTGCGGGAGCCGGTCGGCCGGGCGCTGGACCTGGGCACCGGTTGCGGCGTGCAGGCGCTCCACCTGGCCCGGCACGCCGACCAGGTGGTGGCCACGGACGTCAACCGCCGGGCGCTGTGGATCACCCGGTTCAACGCGGTGCTCAACGGGTGTGACCTCGACGTCCGTGAGGGGTCCTACTTCGACCCCGTCGCGGACGAGGAGTTCGACCTGGTCGCCACCAACCCGCCGTTCGTGATCTCGCCGGCCACCGCCGAGCGCCTGGTCTACCGGGACTCCGGCCTCCCGGGCGACCGGGTCGTCGAGGACATCGTGCGCGCGGTCCCCCGCCACCTCGCCCCCGGCGGCTGGGGCCAGGTGCTGGCCAACTGGGCGGTCCGGCGCGGTGAGCCCTGGCAGGACCGGCTGGGCGGCTGGGTGGCGCCGGCCGGGGACCGTGCCTGCGACACCTGGGTGGTGCAGCGGGAGCTGGTGGACCCGGCGGCGTACGTCGAGCTCTGGCTCTCCGACGCGGGCGCCACCGGCGCCGAGCGGCTGCGCCGGTACGACGAGTGGCTGGGCTGGTTCGAGGACCAGCGGATCGAGGCCGTCGGGTTCGGCTGGATCAACCTGCGGCGCACCGACCGTGAGCCGGTGACCCGGTTCGAGGAGTGGCCCTGGGAGGTCGAGCAGCCGGTCGCGGGGACCATCGCCGACTGGGGGCGCGCGGTCGACGGGTTGCGGACCACGGGGGAGGAGGACCTGCTCCGCACGCGGCTGCAGGTGCGCGAGGACGTGCAGCAGGAGACGGTGGGGACGCCGGGCGCCGAGCACCCGGAGGCCGTGGTCCTGCGCCAGCGGCGCGGCCTGCGCCGGGCGCGGCAGGTCGACACCGTGGCGGGGGCGGTGGTGGGTGCCTGCGACGGCGACCTGGCCCTCGGACAGATCCTGGACGCCGTGTCCTCGCTGCTGGACCGTTCCCCCGGGGAGCTCCGCTCCACCTACCCCGATCGGGTGCGCGAGCTGGTGGAGGAGGGGTACCTCCACCTGCCGCCGCCGTCGACCGGCTCGACGGACGCGCTACTGTGAGCGGCCGAGTTCCCTGGGCCCGTGGTGGCCCGTGTCGTCCCGGGTCGGTCGTGGCCCGGGTGCCCCTGGGTCTTTGCCGCAGGGGCCGTCGAAGGAGTAGAGAGGCGTCGTGGCCAACAAGCTGGTGATCGTCGAGTCCCCCGCCAAGGCCCGCACCATTGCGGGCTACCTCGGTGAGGGGTACGTCGTCGAGTCCTCCATCGGCCACATCCGGGACCTCCCGAGCAGTGCGGCCGACACCCCCGCGAAGATCAAGGACAAGCCGTGGGGCCGGCTGGCCATCGACGTCGACAACGGCTTCGAGCCCTACTACGTGGTGCCGCGCGACAAGAAGGCGCACATCTCCAAGCTCAAGAAGCTGCTCGCCGACGCCGAC
>CAZRKV010000340.1:0-2697 GCA_964600305.1 uncultured Nocardioides sp.
TTCAACGGCAAGCCCGACCTGCTGCGCGAGGTGTTCGAGTCCCGCCCGGAGGTGCTGGCCCACAACGTCGAGACCGTGCCGCGGATCTTCAAGCGGATCCGGCCCGCGTTCACCTACGAGCGGTCCCTCGACGTGCTGACCCAGGCGCGTGACTTCGGGCTGGTCACCAAGTCCAACCTGATCCTGGGCATGGGCGAGACCCGCGAGGAGGTCACCCAGGCCCTGCACGACCTGCACGAGGCCGGGTGCGAGCTGGTGACGATCACCCAGTACCTGCGCCCCTCGGCCCGCCACCACCCCGTCGAGCGGTGGGTCAAGCCCGAGGAGTTCGTCGAGCTCTCCGACGAGGCCCACGAGATCGGCTTCTCCGGCGTCATGAGCGGGCCGCTGGTGCGCTCGTCGTACCGGGCCGGGCGCCTCTACCAGCAGGCGATGTCCGCCCGCGGCGAGGAGCCCGGGATCACCGCCGGCCTCTAGCCCGGGCCTCGCCCGGTTCGGCACGCGACCACCGACTGCGCGATACTGGAGGAGTCCCCCACCCGCCCGAGATGTGAGGCAGCCTGAGCATGTCGACTCCTTCCGCGAGTCCCAAGACGAGCCGCCGCCAGCAGTTCGTCCAGACCTACCGGATGACCAAGAAGTCCGATCCGAAGATCGGGCTGGTGCTGGCGGGAGCCTTCCTGGTCTTCGCAGCCCTGGGATT
Organism: uncultured Nocardioides sp.; assembly: GCA_964600305.1. GTDB lineage: Bacteria > Actinomycetota > Actinomycetes > Propionibacteriales > Nocardioidaceae > Nocardioides. Next base: position 704 of record CAZRKV010000340.1, read on the forward strand.
CACCATCACCTGGCTGCTGCCGGGCGACGGGCTCATCGCCACCATCCTCGCCGTCGTCACCGCCCTGATGCTGGGCCTGCTGGCGGTCCTGATCATCTTCGGCCGCCGGGCTCAGAAGGCGGCGTACGTGCAGATGGAGGGCCAGATCGGAGCCGCGGCCTCGGCGCTGCAGATGCTGCGCAAGGGGTGGAAGACCTACCCCGCGGTCGCCTTCAACAAGCAGCAGGACCTCGTCCACCGGGTCGTCGGCCCACCCGGGATCGTGCTCGTCGGGGAGGGCAGCTCCAGCCGGCTGCGCAGCCTGATGGCCAGTGAGCGCCGCAAGCACGAGCGGGTGGCGATGGAGGTGCCGATCCACGAGGTCGTCTGCGGCGACGAGGAGGGCCAGGTGCCGCTGCCCAAGCTGGTCCGCCACCTGACCAAGAAGAAGCGCCAGCTCAAGCCGGCCGAGATGACCGACGTGGTCTACCGGATCAAGGCCCTGGACGCGCAGCGCTCGAACATCCCGATGCCCAAGGGTCCGGTGCCCCAGAACATGAAGGGGCTGCGCAGCCAGATGCGGGGCCGCTGAGCCGCCTCAGCCCTCCAGGAGCGCCGCGAGCGGCACCGTGGCCGTGCCCACGGCCATGTCGTGCAGGCCCCGGCGGTCGGAGCGGAAGACCAGGGGTGGGATCACCAGGGCGACCAGCACGCTGCGCAGCAGGGCCCGGAGCAGGTCGGGGGGCTGCCGGGTCCCGTCGACGTACCGGACCACGCGCAACCGGGTGGCGAGCTTGCCGAAGGAGCCGCCGGCGAGGGCGGTCAGCAGCGTGGACTCGAGGACGAAGACCACCAGGGTGTAGGTCCCGGCCAGCGGGTCCTCGACCCAACCTCCGACGCCGATGAAGAGCATCACCACCAGCATCGAGGCGATCCAGTCGATGGCCAGCGCGAGCACGCGGTGGCCCCAGGTGGCGGTCTCGGGCACCGCGACAGGCTAACCTGTCACCAGGGACGCAGCCGCCCGCGGGCCGACGTAACAGGGCCGTTACACACCGGACACGGTCGAGTAATCGCGGTTCGCTTCAGTTGCGTCCAGTCCGGCGCAGTGTCGCGTCGGGTGCGAACCCCGCAGACTGCGCCCGGTCCGCCCGGGCCGAGGAGGACCAGATGTTCAGCAATCAGGAGGAGCTGCTCCGTTTCGTCAGGGACGAGGGCGTCGAGATGGTCGACGTCCGGTTCTGCGACCTGCCGGGGATCATGCAGCACTTCACCGTCCCGGTCTCGTCGTTCGACGAGTCCGTCTTCACCGACGGGTTGGGCTTCGACGGATCGTCGATCCGGGGGTTCCAGGCGATCCACGAGTCCGACATGTCGCTGTTCCCGGACCCGACCACCGCCTACATCGACCCGTTCCGCGTGGCGAAGACCCTGGTGGTCAACTTCTTCATCCACGACCCGCTCACCGGTGAGCCCTACTCCCGGGACCCGCGCAACATCGCGAAGAAGGCGATGGCCTACCTCGCCAGCACCGGCATCGGGGACAAGGCGTTCTTCGCAGCCGAGGCGGAGTTCTACGTCTTCGACCACGTGCGCTTCTCCACCTCCGCCAACGAGGGCTTCTACCACGTCGACTCCGAGGCCGGCGCCTGGAACTCCGGCTCGACGTCGGAGCACAACCGCGGCTACAAGGTCAAGTACAAGGGCGGCTACTTCCCGGTCGCGCCGTACGACCACTTCGGTGAGCTGCGGGACGAGATGGTCAAGGAGCTCGAGGCCTCCGGCCTCACCGTGGAGCGGGCCCACCACGAGGTCGGCACCGCCGGCCAGGCCGAGATCAACTACCGCTTCGACGAGCTGTTGCAGGCCGCCGACGACGTCATGAAGTTCAAGTACATCGTCAAGAACGTCGCCTGGCGCAACGGCAAGAGCGCGACGTTCATGCCGAAGCCGATCTTCGGCGACAACGGCTCGGGCATGCACTGCCACCAGTCGCTCTGGAAGGACGGCGAGCC
>CAZRKV010000341.1:0-2679 GCA_964600305.1 uncultured Nocardioides sp.
GCTGCTGGACTCGATCACCCGCCTGGGCCGTGCCTACAACCTCGCGGCCCCGGCCAGCGGACGCATCCTCTCCGGGGGTGTCGACTCCTCGGCCCTGTACCCGCCCAAGCGCTTCTTCGGCGCCGCTCGGAACATCGAGGACGGCGGGTCGCTGACGATTCTGGCCACGGCCCTGGTCGAGACGGGGTCGAAGATGGACGAGGTGATCTTCGAGGAGTTCAAGGGAACCGGGAACATGGAGCTGCGGTTGCGCCGCGAGTTCGCCGACCGGCGCATCTTCCCGGCCATCGACGCCGTCGCCTCCGGCACCCGCCGCGAGGAGCTCCTGCTGAGCAGCGAGGAGTCGGCGATCGTCTGGAAGCTGCGGCGCGTCCTCGCCGGGCTGGAGGGCCAGCAGGCCCTCGAGCTGCTGCTCGGGCGGCTGCGCAAGTCCCAGAACAACGTCGAGTTCCTGACCTCGGTGCAGCGGACGACCCCGACGGTGGGGGACGACAGCTGAGCGGGCAGGTCGAGGGTGGCCGGCCCCTCGAGGGGCGGGCCTACGTCCGGTTCGTGCTGGTCCTCGGGTGCCTGGTCGCGCTCGGGCCGCTCACGATCGACATGTACCTGCCGGCCTTCCCGACGATCGCGGAGGAGTACGACGCCGCCGAGTCGCAGGTCCAGTTCACGCTCACGGGCATGCTGCTGGGGCTCTCGGTCGGCCAGCTGGTGGTCGGACCGATCTCCGACGCCTTCGGACGCCGTCATCCCCTCATGGTGGGGCTGACCGCGCACGCCCTGGCCTCGCTGGGCTGCTCGGTGGCCCCGACGATCGAGGCGCTCGCCGCCATCCGGGTGGTCCAGGGCGTCTCGGGGGCGGCGGTCTCGGTGACCGCGATGGCGATGCTGCGCGACCAGTTCTCGGGCAAGGCGATGGCCCGCACCATGGCCCGACTGGCCCTGGTGATCGGGCTGGCGCCGATCATCGCCCCTTCGCTGGGCGGGCTGGTCCTGGAGTGGGCGGAGTGGCAGGCCATCTTCCTCGTGCTCGCGCTCGCCGCGACGCTGCTGCTCGGTGTCGCCCGGTTCGGCCTGGTCGAGTCGCTGCCCCGCGAGCGGAGGCGCTCGGCGCGGCTGGGTGCCAGCCTGCGGGCCTACCTCGCCCTGCTCCGCGAGGGGCGGTTCATCGCGCTCGCCGTCATCGGCGGCTCGATGATGGCCACCATGTTCGCCTACGTCGCCGGGGCGAGCTTCGTGCTCCAGGGCGGCTTCGGCCTCTCCGAGCGGGAGTTCGCCCTCGCGTTCGGGGCCAACGCGGCGGGCCTGGTCATCGGCTCGCAGCTCAATCCGTTGCTGTTGCGCCGCTTCTCCATCGTTGACGTGCTCACCGGCGGCATCCTCGCCTCCCTCACCGGGGGAGCCCTCCTCCTGCTCACCGGCACCACCGGGTTCGGGGGACTGTGGGGCGTGCTGCTCCCGCTGGCGATGGTGGTGATGTCGGCCGGTTTCTCGATGCCCAACACCCCGGCCCTGGCGCTGGAGAACCACGCGGGCGAGGCGGGCAAGGCCGCAGCGGTCCTCGGCTTCCTGCAGTTCGGCATCGGGGGCGTGATCTCGCCGGTGGTCGGCGCCTTCGGCAGTGCCACGGCGGTCCCGATGGCCGCGGTGATGCTGACCATGTCGAGCCTCGCGGCGCTGCTGATGTTCGGCGTGGTGCGGGGGAACAAGTCGATTGGCGTCCCCGTTTGAGCAGGTGGCACACTTGCGTGTCGGTCCCGGTTCACGCCACCGCGCACGGCGGGGGCGACCCGGCGGCCCATCGAAGCTGAGGAGAGCCATGAAGCGCGACATCCACCCCGAGTACGTCGAGACCCAGGTCACGTGCACCTGTGGCAACTCGTTCACCACCCGTAGCACCGCGACCTCCGGCCACATCCACGCCGACGTCTGCTCGCAGTGCCACCCCTTCTACACCGGCAAGCAGAAGATCCTGGACACCGGCGGCCGCGTGGCCCGCTTCGAGAAGCGGTACGGCAAGGCCCAGGCCAGCAAGAGCTAGCCCGGTACCGACGCCGGTCGCCGCCGGATGGCGGCGACCGGCGTCGCGTCATTTCGCACCAGTCAGGAGTCACCGGGAGGCCAGGTCGTGTTCGAGGCAGTCGAGGGGCTGGCGGCCGAGCAGGCCGACCTCGAGCAACAGCTCGCCGATCCGGCCACCCACGCCGACCACGCGTTGGCCAAGCGCCTGAACCAGCGCCACGCCGAGGTGTCGGCGATCGTGCGCACCTGGCGGGAGTGGCAGCAGCTGGGGGAGGACGCCCAGGCCGCGCGCGAGCTCGCCCCGGAGGACGCCGCGTTCGCCGAGGAGGCCGAGGCGCTGGCCGAGGAGCGGGAGCGGGTCGCCGCCCGGTTGCAGCGACTGCTGGTGCCGCGCGACCCGGCGGACGCCAAGGACGCCCTCGTCGAGATCAAGTCCGGGGAGGGCGGGGAGGAGTCGGCCCTGTTCGCGGCCGACCTGCTGCGGATGTACACCCGCTGGGCCGAGCGACGCGGGTGGCGCACCGAGGTGCTCGAGGCCACCGAGTCCGACCTCGGCGGCTACAAGTCGGTCACGGTCGCGGTCGCGGCCCGTGGGACCCCGGAGCCGGGCGAGGCGCCGTACGCGATGCTGAAGTTCGAGGGCGGCGTGCACCGGGTGCA